>DDYQ01000137.1 GCA_002348005.1 Desulfobacteraceae bacterium UBA2230
TCACCCCCACCGAGGCCGCCGCCGTGGCCGCGTTCTACTCAGCTTTGCTGGGCGTGTTCGTGTACCGTGAAATGACCGTTAAGAAGTTCATCGATGTGCTCATCAACAGCGGTGTGACCACCTCGGTGCTGCTGCTCATCATCGGCATGGCCAACATCTTCGCCTGGGTGTTGACGGCCGAGCAGATACCGGGGCGCATCGCCGGAGCACTGCTCTCTATCACATCAAATCCGTACCTGATCCTGCTGCTCATCAATATTTTCCTGCTTTTCGTGGGCATGTTCCTGGAAGGCGGGGCGGCCATCATCATTCTGGCTCCCACGCTATTGGCCGTGACCGAAGGCATGGGCATCGAGCCGCTGCATTTCGGCATCATCATGGTACTCAATATCGTCACCGGCCTGCTAACACCGCCGCTGGGGGTGTGCCTCTTCGTGGTATGCGGCATCACGGGGCTCAGCCTCGGGCGCGTGACCAAGGCGGTCGTTCCGTTCCTTTTTATCGAAATCGGCGTGTTGCTCGTGATCACCTACGTGCCTGCGCTAGTAACCTTTCTGCCGCGTCTTTTCGGGTATATGCACTGACATGAAGGCTCCCATCGCTCCCTGTGTTTCCGGCATCGGCTTCAGCGCCATCCGGNNTGGTGCGCGCCGCCCTCGCCGACGCTCTGGCCGGCTGGACGCACTACGCCCATTCACAGGGCGATCCCGAACTGCGCCAGGCGCTTTCCGACCGCCTGAGGGCAGCAGGCCGCAGCGTGCCCCCTGAGTGCATTCAGATCACCACCGGCGCCATGGGTACCCTGACCGCCGCCATGCGCACGCTGCTGCGTGAAGGCGACGAGGTGATCACACCGGAGCCGCACTTTCCGGACTATGCAGCCCACGTGGGCTTTGCCGGCGGCCGACTGATCACCGTGCCCGCCCGCTTCGAGGACGGCTTCGTGATCCGCCCCGAGGCCCTGGAGGCCGCTGTCAGCGCGCGAACCCGCGTCATCCTGCTGAACAGCCCCTGCAACCCTACCGGGGCGGTCCTCCCCGGCGGAGTACTCGACGCCGTGGCCGATATCGCGCGACGCCGGAACCTTTTTGTCATCTCCGATGAGGTTTACGACGGTCTCAGCTTCAGCGGGCCTGCGCCCAGCATCCTGGAACGACCGGGTATGGCCGAGCGCACCCTGGTGGTCAACTCTTTTTCCAAGACCTTTGCCATGACCGGCTGGCGTGTGGGCTACGGCTTCGGTCCCGAGTGGTTCATGCGCGAGCTGATCAAGGTGGTCAGTTACTCCACGGCCTCGACCAGCACGCCGGGCCAGCGCGCCGCACTGGCCGCCCTGCGTGGCCCTCAGACACCCTTTGCCGTCATGGCCGAGGAGTTCGCCCGCCGGTCGCGGTATGTGCACTCGCGCGTGGCGGTCATGCCCGGTTTGCGCGTGAATCGGCCGCAGGGAACTTTCTACCTGTTCGTTGACGTGTCGGGNNACTCGCCTTTGCCGAAGCGCTGCTGCGCCGGGAGCAGGTGGTGGTCATCCCCGGCCGGACCTTTGGTCCCTCGTGCTCCGGCTTTGTACGTCTGGCCTGCACCGTACCCATGGAGCGGCTGGAGGTCGCCATGGACCGTATGGAACGGTTCGCATCGCAGCAGGTGGATACATGATCCTGCATGCCGAGCTGAAAAAGGCGCTCCAGAGGATTCTGCCCAACGGTTATCTGGACGCCCCCGAGGATCTGCGCGGCTACTCCTACGACATGTTCGGCCGCGGCATGCCCCAGGCCGTGGTGCTGCCGGAATCTACGGAACAGATGGCCGAAATCCTGGCCCTGGCCGAGCGCTTCGACACGCCCATCACACCCCGCGGCGCCGGCACAAGTCTCACCGGCGGCCCCGTGGCACTGTGCGGGGGGGTGGTCCTGGGCACGGCGCGCATGAACCGCATCCTCGACATCTCCCCGGGTGACCGCATTGCACGGGTCCAGGCCGGAGTGGTCACCGCCCGATTGCAGCAGGCCGTTTCGGCCCAGGGGCTCTTTTATCCACCCAATCCAACCTCGGCCGATTATTGCACCCTGGGCGGCAACGTGGCCACCAACGCCGGCGGCGCCAGCGGCGTCAAATACGGGGTCACGCGCGACTACCTGACGGGCCTGACCGCCGTGCTGCCGGGCGGTGAAATCCTCGCCACCGGCGGCCGCTGCATGAAAGACGTGGCCGGCTACGACCTTACGCGTCTGCTCTGCGGCAGCGAGGGGCGCCTGGCCGTCATCGCCGAGGCCCACCTGCGGCTTCTGCCCCGCCCCGAGTCGGTGCGCGCCATGAGCGCCTACTTTCGTGACCTGAAAGCCACGGCCGAGGCTGTCGCAGCCATTATGGCCTCGGGTTTTTCACCCTGTACGCTGGAACTGATGGACCGCGCATTTTTGCAGGCCGTACGTCAGGCCTATGATTTGGACTTCCCTGAAGATGCCCGGGCGCTGCTGCTCATCGAGGTGGACGGGCCGGATGCGGTCGTGCGCGGCCAGATGGACGCTATCGCCCACCTGGCGGATGCACAGGGCGCCTTCGAGATCGCAGTGGCCGAAGACGAGGCCGAGCGCCAGCTGCTCTGGCGGGCGAGACGCGGCGGCACAGCAGCCCTCGTACGCCAGGCCGCGTTTCTCGTCAGTTTAGACTATGCCGTGCCCGTATCGCGGCTGCCCGCGGCCATTGAGCGCATTGGTGCGCTGGGCCGGCGGCACGGACTGGAAGTGGTGATCATCGCCCATGCCGGTGACGGCAACCTGCATCCCATGGTAATTTACGATCCGGCCGACAAGCACCAGGCCGAAGCCTACGCCGCCTTCGAGGTCGAGGCCTGCGACGCCGTGCTGGAATTGGGCGGCACCCTCAGCGGCGAGCATGGGATCGGCCTGGAGAAGGCCGGTCTGCTGACGCGCCAGCTTTCTCCGGCCTTCCTGCGTCTGGCCCGCGGGATCAAGCGGACCTTCGACCCTGCAGGGCTTCTCAACCCTGGCAAATGCGAGGATGTTTGCGGCGATCATGACTGACCACTCGCCCGGGGCGTCATTGTCCCCCCATGCGCACTGCGACCGCTGCGGCCGCTGCCTCTCCGTATGCCCCGTGTACCAGCAGTCGCTGGTGGAGACCGACTCGCCGCGCGGCCGCGCCGATCTGACCGCCGCCGTGATCTCGGGAGAACTGAAGCCGGGTCCGCGCTTTGCTGAAATCGTGGATCGCTGCCTGCTCTGCCGCGCCTGTGCCAGCGCCTGCCCCAAGGGCGTGAATACGCCTGCCGGAATTATCCAGGCCAGGGCAGACCGCCGGGTCCGCGGCTTTGCCGCGCGGCTGGGCGCTGCGGCCTTGGACGCCCTTGTCGCGCACCGCGGCCTCATGGCCGCCGGGGTGCACGTTGCAGGCCTGTTTGCGCGCGGACTGCCCCTCGACGAGACCGGGGGCCGACACTTTCCTGAATACCTGCCCCGCCTGCTGGCCGGGCGCGGGGTACCGGCCATTTCCACGCGTCCCCTGCGCAACCGTTTTCCCATCCTGATCTCCAGGACCGCTGGTTCGCCAAAGCGCGGTCAAGCCGTATTGTTCTCCGGTTGCTATCACGGTCTGGTGGAACCCGCCCCGGCGGTGGCGGCTGTGCGCCTGCTCAGCCTGAACGGTTTCGATGTCGTCATTCCGCCCGGTCAACAGTGCTGCGGTGCACCGGCCTTGTTCGGCGGCAGGCTTGAAGGCTTCCGCGCCGCACTCGCAAAGAATCTTCGGGTTCTCGCGGGCGTCAAGGGTCTGGTGGTATCGGCCTGCCCCACCTGCGCCTCGGTGCTGCGCGGCGACTACCCGGCCGAGGCCGCACGCATGGGCGGGTGTGAGGTTGAACTGTCCGGCGCCGTGGCCGGCCGCGTGCACGAAGTTCTCACCCTGCTGGCCGACCTCGACTCCATCGTTTTACCCGCAGGCGCACCCGGCGTGCGAAATGCTGCCGTGCACCAGCCCTGCCACTTCGTCCATGCAGGCGGAGACGGCGGTGCCGTTGCCCGGCTGCTGGGTCGCTGCGGTGTGGCCATTGCGCTGAACCAATGGGGTTCGTGCTGCGGCGGGGGCGGCCTCTCCAGCCTGAAAAACCCGGACCTGGCCTATGCGCTTGGCCGCGCCGTTGCCGAGACCGTGGCGGCAAGCCGTGCGGACGCGGCTCTTTCGGCCTGTCCGGGTTGTGTACTGCAGATCGGCAGCCATCTCGGAAGACTCGGCTGCCGCATGCCCGCGTTGCATCCTCTGGAAATCCTCTATCCGCGAGAAGAAGCATGAAAAGACGAACCGAACCGACACTCTGGTACAATGCCGAGGTGGTTACCCTGGATCCGAAACTACCGCGCAGCAATGCCGTGCTCGTGCACGGGGGCCGGGTGGAATCGCTGGGACCGGAGGCACTGGCCCTCGCAGGAGACGGCGTAGACCGTGTAGATCTGGGCGGGGCCTGTCTGATTCCCGGCTTCACAGAAAGCCATATCCACTATTTCGATTGGTCCCTGGCCTTGAAGCGCCTCATGCTGGACGGCGCACGCAGCCTCGCCGATGTGTGTGACGCCGTGGCCGCCGAAGCAGCCCGTCCGGACCGTACCTGGGTTCTGGGCTTCGGCTGGTACGAGGGAGGCTGGCCCGACGTGGCTGACCGTGCCCTGCCTTTCCCCAACCGGCATGACCTGGACGCGGTGTGCCCGCGCAAGCCGGTGGTGCTATGGCGGGCCGATCTGCACCTGGCCGTGGCCAACAGCGCTGCCCTGGCCGCGGCCGGCATCGACCGTTTCACGCCCGATCCTGCCATGGGGCGCATCGACCGGGATCCTGGCGGGGAACCCACCGGCGTGCTCCGGGACTGGGGTATTAATCCGGTGCGCGAACTGGCGCTCGCCTCGCTCGATGAAGCGGAAATCGACGCGGCTTTCATGGACGCCCAATCCGAGCTTCACCGCTATGGCGTGACCGGTGTTCACGATCTGCGGCTGATGGGCGGCATCGAGGCGCGAACCGCGTTCGCCGCGTGGCAACGGCTGCGGCATTCCGGGCGCATGCGGCTGCGCAGCTGGTGCTGCATGGCCGGCGAGGTTCTGGAACCCTGCATCCGCCTGGGGCTGCGCACCGGTATGGGAGACGAGTGGCTGCGGGTGGGGCACTTCAAAGTCTATGCCGACGGTTCAATGGGTGCGCATACGGCCTGGGTCATCGATCCTTACGCCACACAGCGTGAAGCGGGCGGCTGCGGTCTGCCGATGTTTTCCATCGACGAGATCGGCCGCCTGCTGCGACGGGGGCGCGAAAGCGGCAACGCCCTAACCATCCATGCCATTGGTGACCGCGCCGTCCGACAGCTGGCGCATCTTCTGGCGGCGGCCGAATCCGGGCCGCGCGCCGTTTGCTTCGCTCCGGACCGCATCGAGCATCTGCAGATGGTTCGTCCCGACGCCATGGCGATTCTGGCGGCCCTGACGCCCGGAAGCGTGGCGGTGTCGGCCCAGCCCATGCACCTGCTGCTGGACAAGGACATGATCGACCTGGAGTTCGGGGCGCTCGGCCGCTATACGTATCCTTTCGCCACGATCCTGAAATCGGGTTTGCCTCTGGCTTTCGGTTCGGATTGCCCGGTGACGCACTTTGATCCCCTGCAGGGCATGCACGCCGCGCTGACGCGCAACTTTCCGGGGCACGAGGCGCATCCGTGGCATGCGAACGAGCGTATCAGCGCTGAGGAGGCACTGCGGGCTTACAGCGTCGGACCGGCCGTTTCCTGCGGCCTTCAACGGGAGCAGGGTACCATCGCCCAGGGAATGCTGGCCGATTTCGCGGTCCTGTCGGCCAACCCGCTCGACGTCTCCCCGGCCGCATTGCCGAAGCTGAGGGTTTTGATGACGGTGGTGGGTGGAGAAGTGGTCTTCAAGACCCCGGCGTTAGGATGACGGGGGCCCGCCGGGCCCGCCACGCCGACGGGCCGACGTTCGTTCATCGATTTTCTATCCCGGGTTGGCCAGTCCATATCCAATCTTGGATTCGAATTGCTGAAAAAGTATGTGTGATCACAAGAATGGATTGTATCGCATGCGAATAACCAAATAAAAAAGGCTCCCGGAATTATCCGTAAGCCTTTG
This sequence comes from Desulfobacteraceae bacterium UBA2230, assembly GCA_002348005.1. Next base: position 6,144 of record DDYQ01000137.1, read on the forward strand.
AAATTTTTGGTCGGGGCGAATGGATTTGAACNNGAACCCCATTCAAGTGCGCTACCAGACTGCGCTACGCCCCGACACAAAGCACGCCTGATACCATCCTGATCGGCACATGTCAAGGCGGGAAGTTGTTGTGTTGGGTAACGAGGCCGACATGGGCCGCGCCACGGGGGCACCACCGGTACCCAGCCCGAGTCTCCTGGCATTTCGCGCCTTGTTCGATTAATCGGGACCGGTGCGCTGATCCTCGGGTGTACGGGGGCACAGAACCGGCAATGACAAATAAAACAACCGCTTCATCTCGCGGCGGCCGTGGGTGACCGTGTCCAGGACAAATCCGCTGGCCAGACTCAGACTGGCCAGGATCATCAAGCCGGTCGAAAGGATCGCCGTCGGGAAACGCGGCACCAGGCCGGTTTCGAAATAGGTCGTGAAAACGGGGTATGCCAGCACCACTGCGATGAGGGCTAATACACCGGCGATGATGGAGAAGAAGGCCAACGGGCGTTCCTCTTTGAACAGCACCAGGATTGTCATCAGGATGCGCCACCCATCCCGATAGGTGCGTAATTTGCTCGCCGAACCGGCGGACCTTTCTTTATAAGGCGTAGCCACTTCGGCGGTGGGCATGCGCAATTCCAGTGCGTGCACCGAAAGTTCGGTCTCGGTCTCGAAGCCGGTTGAGAGTGCCGGGAAGGATTTGACGTAACGTCGCGAAAAAATCCGGTAGCCGGAAAGAATGTCGGTGAAGGTGCGGCCGAAGAAAAGTCCCAGGCAATTGGTCAGCAGATCGTTGCCCAGTCGATGTCCACGGCGGAAAGCCTCTTCGGCGAATGAGGTCAGCCGCGATCCTACTACCATGTCCAGGTGTTCATCGACCAGTCTGGCAATCATAGCCGATGCACTGGACGCCTCGTAAGTCCCGTCCCCATCGGCAAGCACGTAAATATCCGCTTCTATATCGGCGAACATGCGGCGCACCACATGGCCTTTGCCCTGGCGGTGTTCCTGGCGCACGATGGCGCCTGCTTCGCGGGCGATCTCCATGGTCCGGTCGCTGGAATTGTTGTCGTAAACATAAACCGCCGCTTCGGGCAGGACCGACTTGAAATCACGAACCACCTGCCCGATGGCGGCTTCTTCGTTGTAGCATGGCAGGATCACGGCGATTCGGTAGTCAGCCAGATCACAGTGCATCTGAAACTCCTTCAATGGGCGCGCTTGTTTACCGCGCAGTAAAAAAAAGGGTGTTCCTGCTGGGGTTCTACGGCGGGAGTCATTTCGCGGCATCCGCCGGTGAGTTCCAAGTCATACGCCGTCAGAGCGCCAAAGGTGTTCTCGGCATCAAAAGATCGGTACAGGACATACATTGGCCCACGATGATCGGCGATCACCTGCCGCATCAGTCGGTCAGTTCCATTGGGTGAGTCGGATGGTCCGGTCATGAAACCCTGGATGCGCAGAAAACGGACTTGCGGGGGGAAAAACGGAATCATATAGGCCATGGGTTCGAAGCCGGCATTCAGCACCAGGCTATCATACGAAACCGAGGGCATCACCGCGCGGACGCCGAAATAATCGTTACTCCATGGACGGCGGCCCCAGTTGCCTGGCGACAGCGTGAGCACGATGAGCATGAGCGAGCCCGCGGTCAAAATGATCTGCCGCCGCCGATTGCCCACCAGAGCGCCCCAAACCAGCAAAATAGCGAGCGGCGCCAGCAATTCGAGTACAATCACATACCGGTACACCGCAAACAGCTTCATCCACAAGATGAACGATACGATCGTGAAAATCAGGATGAAGCGCCGCACGGACCGTGGTTCGGTTTCGGTGTCCGGGGAGCTCTCGGAAGACCGGCTCTTCTGCCAGACGATCGCGATTTTGATCAGCAGCAGAATGAGAAGGGTATAGAGCACCGGGAACCGCAGGTCCCGAAAATCGACCTCGCCCACCTGCATCGGATCAAGGACAAAATGGAATGGAAAAAAGATCCACTCCAGAAGTCCGTGGGGCAGGAAGCGTTCGTCTCTGTAGGGTGCCGCCGCGCCCCAGGGAGATTGGAACACATGATTGAAATAGGGGAATAGCGGATTTTGATACCGGTTCCACATTTCGATCATCCAGAAGCCGCCGGTGAGCGCTGCGCCGGACAGTACACCCAGGCCGAAAATAAAAGCCAGCACGAAGCGGCGGCGAAAAGGCGAGGCCAACCCGAAAAAAGCGGCGCATAACCCGACCGCATAGACAGCGAAGGGTTGCTTGAGACCGAAGGCGGCACCGGCCAGCATCCCGGCGGCGGCCGCCACGATCCAGCCGGCGCGTCCGCTGGTTTCCAAACTACGGCGCTGGCTGATGATCAGCCAAACGGCGCCGAGCACCGGCAGACTCAAGATGTTGTCGCCGAAGCTCGTTCCGGTCTCGGACAGGTTGATCGCCCCCAAAAGTCCCGCAAGCGCCGCTGCCAGGCAGAGCCAGACGCCTGCGGCGGCATGCCGGCAACGTAGAGTACAACGGGCGATCGCATAGAGCAGGAAAATATTGCACCCCGGGATCACCCCCAGCGAAAATCCTACTGCTTTGGGCGCAAGCGTCGAGACGGCATGGTAAAAGGGGATGTACATCAGGGGATTGTAGTAGGTGGCCACGTGGCTCACGGCGACGTCGTATCCCATGCGGCCGGTGAGATAGGCAAAAGGATTGTAGAAATGGTAGTTGCGCAAATCCCAGGAGGCGTCCTGGCCCAGCCAGAGTGCATACAGGCCCATGAGCGGCGGAATGGCGATCATGATCCACCGGATGATTCGGTGCAGTCGGTCGTTGGAAGTCAATTCGGTCGGCTCCTGTTTCGAACTGGCGTGAAGAAGGCTGTTCTCGGGGGCGAAAGTCTACTGGTTTGTTCATTGCGGATCAACACAGAAAACAGGCGGTAATCGAAGCAGGTCGAACGCGCGGCTTGACCGCAGGATTCCTTTTTCATAAGGTGCCCGCATAAAAAGGCGCGATGCCGTCCCCACGGCGGAATGAACTAGCGGATAGAATGGAGACATGCATGCAGCCCTCCGGCATACTGAAGCCCCGCGCGCTTAACCCCGGGGATACCATCGGCATTGTCGCCCCGGCCAGCCCTTTTGATCCGGACGAGCTCGAATGCGGCATGGATCGGTTGCGCGCGATCGGTTTTCGCCTGCGTCCTGCGGACGGGCTCTTTGAACGCAGCGGCTACCTGGCCGGCAGTGATGTCCAGCGGGCGGCGCAACTCCATCAGGTTTTCACGGACGATACCATCGATGCCGTGATGTGCGCACGCGGCGGGTACGGGACCCTTCGGCTGCTTTCGCGCCTCGACTACGATCTGATTCGCTCGCATGCCAAAGCGTTCATTGGATTCAGCGATATCACGGCGCTGCATGTCGCTCTGGGGCTCAGATCAGGGCTGGTGACGTTTCATGGCCCCACGGTCACCACCTTGGGAAAGGCCGATCGGCGCACCCTCGATTCTTTTCGGGAAGTCCTGACCGGCACGGTGCCTTTCCGCATCACGGCCCAGAACGGACGCGTGATCAGGCCGGGAGCGGCCGAGGGCGTTTTGGCGGGCGGCAATTTGAACACCTTGAACCATCTTTTGGGGACTCCCTTCGCGCCACATTATCGAGGCGCCATTCTGTTGATCGAAGATACCCGCGAGGCGCCTTACCGCGTCGACCGAATGCTGACGCAAATGCGACTGGCCGGAATTTTCGACGGATTGGCCGGTGTGGCGGCGGGTTCGTTTAAAGATTGCGGCCGGCCGGACGAAATCGACAAGGTCATCGAAGCCTGCTTTGGCGACATGGGCATTCCCATACTGGCCGGCTGTGGGATCGGGCACGATGCCCCGAATGCGACGGTTCCCCTGGGGGTCCGGGTGCAGCTGGTCACCGCGCAAGCCCGGCTGTGCGCTCTGGAGAGTGCGCTGATTGCATAGATCCGAATGCGAAGGAGCGGGGGTGAATTTTCAAACGGTGGATCGGTTGATGCGCACTGCCGTGGGCCAAGGAGATTTCCCGGGGGCGGTTCTGTTGGTTTCCCGGGAGGGGGCCGTCGTATTTGAACGGGCCTATGGCGCGGCCGACCTCTTCAGCCGATCGCCGATGACCGTGGAAACCTGTTTCGACCTGGCCTCCCTCACCAAGCCCCTGGCCACCGCCGTCGCGGCGATGTTCCTGGTTCAAAGCGCACGGCTCGATCTCGATCGCCCCTGCGGGCAGTACGATCCTGCTCTGATCGCCACGGACAAAGCCGACCTCACCCCGCGGCAACTCCTGCGCCACAGCGCAGGCCTGCCGGCATACCGACCCTATTTCATGCGGCTGCGTCAAATTCCCCCCGCTGAACGCGCCGGCGCTCTAATGCGCCGGCTGATCGAGGAGCCGTTGCGCTCAAAACCGGGAGCGTGCGTCGAATATAGCGATCTGGGCTTTCTGTTGCTGCAGCGGCTGATCGAATCGATCACCGATCAGCGATTGGATCACTTCTTGCACAGAATTTACCGGTCGCTCGGCATCGATCGGCTTTTCTTTTCGGGCGGTATGCATCATTCGGAGAAAATTCATTTCGCCGCAACCGAACTATGCCCGCTGCGCGGCCGTTTGCTCAGGGGCGAGGTGCACGATGACAATGCCCATGCGATCGGCGGCGTTGCTGGCCATGCCGGACTCTTTGGGACGGCCCGCGCAGTGCATTCACTCTTGCAGCTTCTGTTGAATTGCGATTTGGGCGCAAAGGCCGGGGGTGGGCTCGATCCCGTAATCGTGCGTCACTTTTTTGAACACGGAAAGGACACAAATTGGGCTTTGGGGTTCGATACGCCAGCAGTCGAAGGCTCCAGCGCCGGCCGTCTTTTCGGCCGCCGGAGTGTCGGGCACCTGGGGTTTACCGGTACTTCGTTCTGGGTGGATCGCGATCGTGCGGTGATCGTCATTTTATTGACCAATCGGGTGCATCCCTCGCGATACAATTTAAAAATCCGTGCCTTTCGGCCGCTGTTGCACGATGCGGTTTTAACAGCGCTCCGTCCGCCGGACTGAGGATGCCGGCCGGGCCGGTGGATGGCAATATATCACGCAATTTCCAGACTTTATTCTTGAAAAGCGGCAGTGTCTCTGGTAACCATAACCGATTCATGTCTCCGGCGAGCTTCGACGCAGACGGACGAGGCGCTCCACGCATGGGAAAACAATCTGACCTCAAATCAACGGGGAAGCCCAAATGAACTTTTTCTTGGATTCCGTCTTAGGGATTTTTTCGAACGATTTAGCCATCGATCTCGGGACTGCCAATACGCTGGTTTACGTGAAAGGCAAAGGAATTGTACTCAGCGAGCCTTCCGTGGTCGCGGTCCGCACGGATAACCGATCGCGCAACCGTGTCCTGGCCGTCGGAATCGAGGCCAAGCGTATGCTGGGCCGTACTCCCGGAAATATCGTCGCCATTCGTCCCATGCGTGACGGCGTGATCGCCGATTTTGAAGTCACCGAAGCCATGCTGCGCCACTTTATCCATAAGGTGCACAACCGCCGTTCGCTCGTCCGGCCCCGGGTGATTATCGCCGTTCCGTCGGGAATTACCCAGGTGGAGAAGCGGGCGGTGCGGGAATCGGCCGAATCGGCCGGGGCGCGTGAAGTCTTTTTGATCGAGGAGCCCATGGCGGCCGCCATCGGCGCGAACCTGCCCATCACCGAACCGACCTGCAACATGGTCGTCGATATCGGCGGCGGAACCACCGAGGTGGC
>DDYQ01000146.1 GCA_002348005.1 Desulfobacteraceae bacterium UBA2230
CTCAGGGCACTTTCTATATCTTTGCCCGGGCACCCGGAGGCGACGGTGACGCGCTCTTCAATTTCCTGGCCGACCGGAACGTGTTCATCATGCCCGGCAGCATTCTGAAAATGCCGCACTATTTTCGTCTCTGCCTCACCGCCAACGATGACATGGTCGAATGCAGCCTGCCCGCATTTCGCGAAGCGGCCGCGAAGTTGACGGATAAAGGCTGAGTGGTCGGATGTGCGCGTGCTCGGCTTGTCGATGTTAGAGGACCAATAGTCCGCGCGCACGCATCCAGAAAGCCGCCGCAGTTTGCCTCAGCCGCCTCTGCTGCTGCCAGCCATTGCAGACATCTAAAACCGCATCTTGCGCCCTCCGGCAACAACTCTGCCCGTCTCATCGCTACCCCCAGGCAAACCGACATAAACCGGACAAATCGTGTGCTGCAACTGCGGACAGTATGTTGGTTACCTGCAGTGAGGTGAATACCGGCTTGACTCCTCATGTGTCCGGGGTTAATGTGCGGGCATTGCCGAATCCCGACTCGGGAACGGGGGACCCAATTTTTCGGGGCGAATCGCCGCACGGCGATGGGCAGCCTCTTCGGCCCTATCCCTTCAGCTAACCTCGTAGGCATCGAGGAGGAGAACCTTCGGAAGCGTTTGGAGGGATTCTCCCCATAGCGACTTTCGGAGGGTACCCCATGCCTGTCGAGCCTGCACGCCGTGCCTGCGATGTTCCATCGCCGTCGATTCAATTCCGCTTCAACCCGGGTCCGTGCAAAAGATCACCGCGCTTGCTCCGACCCCATCAGAATTCGTCCGGCTGATTTCAGCCCGAGTGCTCTTTATTGTTTGCGTGAATGTTTCAATGAGCGCATGTAACAGCCGACGACCTTGAATACCTTCCTCAAAGGAACACAGAGATGAGTCTACGCATTAAGATCATTTCCGGTTTTTTGATACTGGCGGTCATGCTTTTCGCTGCAGGTGCGCTTTCGATTCATGAATTGATGCACATCGGGCAATCCGTTCAATCGCTGCTGGATGAGAATTATAGAAGCATCAATGCCGCCAAAAACATGATTGAGGCCCTGGAAAGAGAGGACAGCGGCATCCTGCTTCTGATCTCCGGAGGGGAAGAGGAAGGCCGCCCGATTATTCAAGAAGCTGACCAGTATTTCCAGGATGCTTTTAAGGTGGCGCAAAACAACATTACCATTCCGGGTGAGGCTGGATATGTCGAAGCCATATTGAAAGCCTATGAACTCTACCGGACTCACTGGCAAGAGGCCGTTGCAGGCGCTAAACAGGGGGATCTCGAATGGTATTACAATTTGGTGCACCCCGCTTTCAGCGAGGCCAAGAAAACAGTCAACCAACTGATGACACTGAACGACAAAACTTTGTACAAAACCGCATCCGCCCTCAAAAACAGGGCGCGGCGATCGATTATGCCCGGTGTCATCGCCATAATTTCAGCCCTGCTTTTTACGGCTGTATTCAATTTTTTCATTAATCTGTATTTTATCGCACCGATAAAAAAACTCACCTCCGGCATCCGAAACTACATGGTAACAGGAGAGCGATCGGGTTTGCGGGTCAGCAGTCGGGATGAGATCTCAGATTTGGCCGCGGCTATCGAGGAACTTACCATATTGCGGAAGGAATGAAGCATGAGGCTCGAAGTCGTAATGCGATATGTGGGCTTTATTTTGCTTTTCAACGCTTTGTTCCTTTTTGTTTCCGCAATCATTTCGCTGCTGCAGGGAGATAACGCATTCAAGTATCTGGTGTTCAGTGCGACCGTCGCGCTCCTCTTCGGAGTATTCCCCTTACTGTTCGTTCCGCCTACGCTTGAAATAACCAACAAGGAAGGTCTTTTCATTATTGTATCAGGCTGGCTCTTATCATGTCTTGTGGGCCTGATGCCATTCGTGCTCTGGGGAGGGCCGTTTACCTTTACGGACGCCTGGTTCGAAAGTGTGTCAGGATTTACTACCACCGGGTCTTCAATTCTTTCCGATATCGAATCCATACCCAAAGGATTGCTGTTTTGGCGGGCCAGCACGCACTGGCTCGGCGGGGTGGGAATCATCGTTTTTGTACTGGCGGTTCTGCCTTCGATGGGTTCAGCATCAATGGTCCTTTACCGCTCCGAGACCTCTGCCCTGGCGATCAAGGATTTCCGTTTTCGAACCCGTGAAACCATCAAGATCATTCTTTACGTCTATCTCGGACTGACCATCCTGGAAACCATCGCCTTGATTTTAGCCGGGCTCAGCCCGTTTGACGCGGTCACCCACTCCTTTGCGACCATCGCCACCGGCGGCTTTTCAACTAAAAATACCAGCGTCGCCTTCTTCAACAGCCCGGTCGTTGAATCGATAATCATGATTTTCATGCTGCTGTCCGGCATCCATTTCGGCCTGCTGTTTGCTTTCGTTGCCGGCAATTTCCGAACTTTATATCAATCCACAATTGTACGGTACTACCTGCTGTCAATCTTTTCAGGCATTTTTGCAGTGACCGCAAACCTCTGGGTGAGTACATACGGCACACTGGCGGAATCCATCCGATATGCTGCCTTTCAGGTGATATCCATCGGCACCAGCACGGGTTTTGCCAACACCGACAGCGCGGTATGGCCCCCCTTTTCCGTGCTGGTTCTGCTTTTTTTCACGCTCCAATGCGCCTGCGCCGGTTCGACGACAGGAGGCATTAAAGTCGACCGCATCGTTATATTGGGAAAAGCACTGCTGAGAGAAATCCTCTATCTTCGCCACTCCAAAGGGGTTTTTTTGATTAAAGTGAATGACAGGACCATTGGGGATCAGCATGTAAATTCAGCTATAATTTTTATTCTGCTCTATCTGTCTGTTTTGCTGTTGTCCACTTTATGCATCACATCATTCAACATCGATCTATTAACTGCGTTCTCAGGTGTCGCCGCTGCAATGGGCAATGTGGGGCCCGGATTCGGACTTGTGGGCTCAATGGACAATTTCAGCCATTTGCCGAGTGCCGTTAAATGGATTCTGAGTTTCGATATGCTCATGGGCAGATTGGAAATTTATTCCCTGATTCTGTTTTTCACCATGCGCCAATGGAAATAACAGGATGCAGCGGCGGGTTTTCAACGATCGCTACCCTTTGTCATTATCGTGGGTATTTTTTTAAGGTTTAGTCCTCATGTCATTGAGGAATAAAGGCCTTCGCCGGGACTGAAGGTCCAGGGTGGCTGGACCCTCCTCGAGCATTCCCGCATTCAAGTCCTTGATCGAGGCGGTTCCTGCACCGGAACTCCGGCTCATATTGCCCGCATGGGGGGGAATGATTAAAGTTACTGCATGTTTAGCATGACACGTTCATTCAAGTGGGTGGGTTTGTCGCTGCTGGCGCTGCTGATATGGGGCGGCGGCGCTGCGGCCGACCGGTCTTTGCGCTGCAATGGGCAGCTTGTTTCCGTCGGATCATTCAAGGATCAGGTGCTCAGAAAATGCGGGGAACCGCATCATGTCGAGCAGTGGGAGTCCGGCCACGGCAGTGCCATTGCAGAATATTTTGACTACGAAAAAGAACGCTTCATCCTTCCCAAACTTTACATCGGGCCCATGCATTTCGAACGCTGGACCTACGATCTGGGGTCCAACCAGTTCATCCGCTACCTGCTGTTTAGAAACGGCGAACTCATCGATATCAAAACCGGGGAAAAAGGCAGCCGCTGAAAGGCGCGTCGATACCGATCCAGGAGAAGATCCCGGGCGAATCGGCAATTGGGATTGACACATCTTTTTTTTCAGAGCACCTTGCGCGCGGCAATCACGCCCTCATGGCGAAACCAAAAAACGTTAAGCGGCAGGATCAAAACGATGAAATCAGCTCAGGCAACAAACCAGAAAATCCACACCCGGCAAATCGACATTGCCACATACAGAGGGAACACACCGGACGCCTTCATCGTCGAAGGCATTCTAAAAGATGAACGCCTGCTGGATACGTTCGGCCCCGCCGGGAAATTTTATCCGGCCGGGACCATCCATCACATGATCGTAAGGATTACGGTTAAGGCTTTGACGCTGGTTATCGAAGACATCGAGGTCGAAATGCCGACGATTCCGCATCAGATGTGCATCGATACGTTGAAGTGTCTTGATCCGGTAAAGGGGCTCGCAATCGTTTCCGGATTCACCTCCAGTGTTAAGAAGCTTGTGGGTGGCGTCAAAGGATGCGTTCATCTGCTGGCGCTGCTGACCGCCATGGCGCCGGCGGCGTTCCAGGGTGTTTTCAGTGCGATAGGAAAAGACCTGGATCCCTCGCATACGGCAGAGAAGATGAAAGATACCTGCCGGGTCTGGCGTGAGGATGGACCGTTGATGGAGCAATTAACGAGGTCGATGAAGAAGAAGCATTGAACCATCCGGACGAGAATCCACCCGACGAGAAGTCCGGGGGGATCCGGCAAATTACTACGATGAGACCATCAGACATCCGCAAATCCAAGCCTAAATACATGTCAAAACCCATTGCCGAAAAGTAGTCCAATGCCCCATTTTATTTACGAGCGCTCGGGGGTGTCCGGGGGAATTGATGCCTTCGCACGCTGACAAATAAAATTCTGGAGGGTAATATGAAACTATCGAAGCATTTCTTCACTGTAACCTTTTTGAGTTTTTTTCTGATGGCGGGGCAAGCTTTTGCTGCCGAGGAAGGCGCAGTGGACCCTGCACAGAAAAGCACTGAAAAGGGCACGATGACGCGCCCCATGGACAACACCGAATCCCATATGGGTACTCAGTCAGCGGTTCATGACTTTCATCGCGCCAGTGATTTCATGGATGCCAGTGTCAAGGGAAGCGATGGCGAAGACCTGGGATCGGTTAAGGACATCATCATCTCCAGCGACGGCCAGGCCCGCTACATCGTCCTGTCCAAGGGCGGCTTTCTGGGGATTGGCGGGGACCTGATTCCGGTACCTTTCGACGTGGCCCAGCCGAGCAAAGGCACCGACGGCGACTTGACCCTGAATATCGATGAGCAGTCCCTCGATCAGGCACCTACGGTAGCCGAGAACGATCTGCAGGACTCCACCCGTTGGGAGCAGGACGTTCGCGGTTATTTTGGCGATAACGGCATGCAGCGCGACACGCAACAGAGCACCGACACTTACAGCGACGATGTGGAAAGCGGTGCCCAACGCGACTCCGAAATCCAGGTGGAGCGTGAACAGCCTTCTACCGGTGAGACCGGCGAATACAACAAGCAGTAATTAGGGTCGGCGCGCCCGCCAGCACTGCATTAACGGTGCACAGGAATAAAGGGACACTGCGCCGATTCGCATGCCGAACCACTGAGGGCCGATGAGCGGTTACCCGCCTCATANNTCGCGCCTCATCGGCCCGTTCTGCTTGAACTGACATGAAGCTGCCAGCAATCGATCTCCCTGAGTCTTTGGCTGGGGGCAAGGCAATGGATTCGAAGTTTCGGGATCTGTCCTGACGGGTCCGAAAGCACCTTCGAATATTATGACCGGTCGAACTGCACCCTTTCGGCATCCACTTCGGACTACCCGCCGACAGTCATCCCATTCAATTCATTTCGATGCCCGTGTCATTGTTAAACCCGTGCCGCGCCCTGGCACCTCGGGGCGTGATAGGCGTGCACGCCCGCACTTCTCTTTTTTACGATTGATTTTCTTTGGTGATCGAATAAGTTACAAGGACGGGAACCGACCCGTTCTGGCACTGGGTTGTTCCCATTACCCGGCATGCTCACGAACCTATACATGGCGACGCGAATCCGCAATATGCTCGGACGGATCCCCATCCGCATTTTCCTGCCGGTGGTGCTGACGGTCCTGCTGTTTATTGCCACCATCTTCCTGCTCATCCTGCCGGAGTTCAAAGAACGCTTGATGGAGGGAAAACGCGAGGTGATCCGTGAACTGGTGGCTTCCGCCTGGAGCAGCCTGGACGCCTACGCCCGGCAGGAGCGTGCGGGGCTGCTGGACAGGGAGGAGGCCCAGCTGCTGGCCATAAATCACATCCGGATGCTGCGCTACGGCGATGCGCTGAAAGACTATTTCTGGATCAACGATATGCAGCCGCGCATGATCATGCACCCTTACCGTCCGGACCTGGACGGCCGGGACGTCTCCGACTTCACCGATCCGGCCGGCAAGCGTCTTTTTGTGGACTGCGTGGCCATTGTAGACGCGCATGGCGCCGGGTTTGTCGATTACCAGTGGCAATGGCTGGACGATCCGGCGCGCATCGTACCCAAAATCTCTTATGTCAAGGGCTTCGCCCCATGGGGATGGATCGTCGGCACCGGCATCTACGTGGAAGATGTCCACACCCGGATTGCGGCCATTACGCGTAAAATCTCGCTGATCTGCGTGTTGATCCTGCTGCTGATCGTTGCGCTCTCCATCCATATCGTCTGGAGCGGCGCCAAGGTGACGCGCGAAAAAAAAGCGGCCGAGGAAAGAGCCCTGATCAAGCAGGAGCAGCTCTTTCAAGCCGCCAAAATGGTTTCGCTGGGCACCCTGGTTTCCGGTGTGGCCCACGAGATCAACAATCCGGTGACCTCCGTCCTGCTCAACGCCCCCAACCTGACGCGAATGTGGGAGTCCATGCTGCCCTTTCTGGATCGGCACTACCAGCAGCACGGCGATTTCCAGGTCGGCGCCACCCTGTACAGCCGAATCCGCGACCGCATTCCCCAAATGCTCGCCAGCATCACGGACGATGCCCGCCGGGTGCGGGATATCGTAGCGGACCTGAAAGACTTTGCCCGGGATACGCCCTCCGTCCTGAAAGGCCGGGTGGATTTGAACGAAGTGGTCGGCAAGGCCGTGGGGCTGACCGGCAACCTGATCAAAAAGTCCACCCGGCGTTTCACGCTCCAGTGCGGTCCGCAATTGCCCGCGCTGCTGGGAAACGCCCAGCGCATCGAACAGGTGGTGATCAACCTGGTGGTCAATGCCTGTCAGGCCCTGCCCGACAAGGAGCGTGCCGTTGTGGTCAGCACCGGATTCGATGCGCATTCGAATGCGGTGGTTCTGGAAGTCCGCGATGAGGGGGAAGGCATCGATCCGGCCGTGCTGAAACGCATTACCGACCCCTTCTTCACCACCCGGCGCGAAATGGGCGGCACGGGCCTCGGCCTGGCTATTTCAGATCGTATTGTACTCGATCACGGCGGGCGCATGACCTTCGCATCGGTGCCGGGCAGCGGCACCACGGTGCGGGTGGCTTTCCCGCCGGCAACCAGACTCCAGACCGGAATCGAATCAGGGGGCGCCGAATGCCTGTCGCCATGAATCCGACAAGACCCATTATGATCGTGGATGACGAAGCCAACATCCTGCTGGCGATCGACACCACCCTGCAGATGGTCGGGCTGAACCACACCATCACCTGCCGGGACAGCCGCCGGGTCATGACGATGCTGGCCGACACGCCGGTGGAAGCCATGCTGCTGGACCTGAACATGCCGAACATCGACGGCCACCGCTTGCTCGACGAGGTGCGCCGCGAGTACCCGGACGTGCCGGTGATCATCGTCACCGGCGCCGTGGATGTGGAGACCGCCGTGCGTTGCATCAAGGCCGGGGCTTTCGATTACATTGTCAAGCCGCTCGAACCCGAGCGGCTGATCACGGCCGTCCACCGCGCTCTGGCCTTTCAGGAACTTAAACGTGAAAACAGCGCCCTGCGCCACCATATGCTGCACGGCGGCCTGGAGCATCCCGAGACATTCCAGCGTATTATCACCCGGAATAAAAAGATGCTGACGATCTTCCAGTATGTGGAAGCCGTCGCCCCCACTTCCCAGCCGGTCCTGATCCGCGGCGAAACGGGGGTCGGGAAAGAGCTGATCGCCCGCACCATTCATGCCCTGAGCGGTTTGAAAGGACGCTTTGTGGCGGTCAACGTCGCCGGGCTGGACGACAACGTTTTTTCCGACACCCTCTTCGGACACCTCAAAGGCGCCTTTACCGGGGCGGANNGGCACGCTGTTTCTCGATGAAATCGGGGACCTGACCCAGGCATCTCAGGTCAAACTCCTGCGCCTGCTGCAGGAAGGCGAATACTTTGCGTTGGGATCCGATGTCGTTCGCACCGCCAACCTGCGCATCATCACCGCCACCAACCAGAAGCTCGCGGAACTGCTTCGTCAGGGGCGTTTCCGCAAAGATCTCAACTACCGACTGCAGACCCATCGCATCTACATTCCACCCCTGAGGCAGCGGTTGGACGATATCCCGCTGCTGCTCGAACATTTCGTGAAATCCGCCGCTGAGCGGTTGGGCAAGCCGCAACCCGCCGTGCCCGAAGCACTGGCGCCGCTGCTCGCCACCCATTCCTTTCCCGGCAATGTGCGCGAACTCGAATCCATGGTGTTTGACGCGGTCAGTCGTCACCGCTCCGGCCCGCTCGCGCTGGATTCTTTCCGGTCCAAAATCAGGCGGGCCCCCGAACTGCTCCCGGCCGTCGGTGCGGAAGAAGACGGCGAGGCGGCAATCCTATTTCCCCCCAAGCTGCCGAGCATCAAGGAGGCCGTCCGGCTGTTGATTCTCGAGGCCTTGAGACGCTGCGAAGGCAATCAGTCCAGAGCCGCCAAACTCCTGGGCGTATCTCAGCAGGCCCTGAGCAAACGGCTAAAACCCGACAAGACCCGCAGACAGTAACCACAACCCTGGTTGTAGCCACAATCTTTCTTGTAGTTGCCGCCCGGCACTCCCGCCGCCCGGCCCTCAGTGGAGGTTCGGCGGGATTTCGGATCGGGCCATCAAGCCACCCACAACTCAGGTTGTAGTTCGCTCGACGCCCACCATTTCCTATTTATGCGAAATTTCAGATAGTTAATAATTTACACGATGTGGCACGGCTCTTGTTAACATGGGTATTCATGAATCGAATTCAGATAGACCCAGAAATGCCTTAAACTGAATATCATTCATTACGAAGGAGATGTATGAACGCTTCCCCGCAGCCGCAGACCGCCTCTTCCCAGACCATCCGCCATGAGTTCACAAACGCTGGCATCGGTCAAATGCCTTACCGAGTTGCTGGTCGAATATCCGGCGCTGGAGTGCGGGGATCGAACCCGTTTGTTGAACATCATGCGGCAGGAAACCGAACGGATGATGCGCCTCTCCAATGGCCTGGAATGGCCCGCGGTGGCCGTCGGGTCCTTCTGATCCACCGATGCAGGCTGTACCCAAAAGCAACCCCTTAAACCTGGAGATGACCATGAACACTATAAAGAACAGAGGATGGAGCGTGACGATGGCCGGTTTGGGCATCAACCTGGCTCTGGGCATCCTTTACACCTGGAGCATTTTCAAGCAGTCCATCGAAACGTCGGTCATGGCGGGCGACGGCGCGTTCGATTGGGACATCGCCGCACTCAATGACCCGTTCGCCGTCTGTTGCCTGATGTTCACCGTCGCCATGGTTCTGGCCGGCCGGCTGCAGGACAAGCTCAGCCCGCGCCTGACCGCCGCCATCGGCGGCATCCTGACGGGCCTCGGCCTCATCGTCATCTCCCAGTCCAACAGCCTGTCGGTTTGGATACTGGGATTTGGCATCCTCACCGGTCTAGGACGAGGGTTTGGTTACGCCTCGGCCACCCCGCCGGCCATCAAGTGGTTCCCGGCCTCCAAAACCGGGATGATCGCCGGTCTGGTGGTGTCCGGTTTCGGCCTGGCCTCCGTTTACATCGCCCCTCTGTCCAACCACCTCATTGCCGCTTTCGGCATCAGCAACGCCATGCTCATTTTCGGCTTTTCTTTCCTGTTCGCAGTCTGCCTGCTCTCCGTGTTTCTGGTCAATCCGCCGGAAGGCTATGCCGCGGCGGGTGCGTCGGCGGCATCCTGTTCAACCGGTGCACCGGCCAGACCAGCCGTCGATTTTTCTCCCCTGGAGATGCTCAAGACCAAGGCGTTTTACAAACTGTGGTTCATGTATTTCATCGGAGCGGGCGCGGCCCTGATCATCATCGGCGGCGTCGCCGGCATGGCCAAACAGAGTATGGGGGATCTGGCCTGGATCGTGGTGGCGCTCATGGCCGTTGGAAATGCCGCGGGCCGCATTGTTGCCGGGGCGGTCTCCGACAAGATCGGCCGGGCAAGGACCTTGATGATCATGATGAGTCTGCAATCCGCCGTCATTTTCTCCCTGCTCTTCATCGGCCCATCGGAAGCCATCCTGCTGGTGACGGCCGCCACGCTGGTAGGATTCAACTACGGAACCAATCTGTCCCTGTTTCCCTCGGTGACC
Source organism: Desulfobacteraceae bacterium UBA2230 (assembly GCA_002348005.1). The sequence continues at coordinate 10,274 of DDYQ01000146.1, forward strand.
AAGGATTACTTCGGCCTGAAAAATTTCGGGATGAATTACGGCTTGATCTTTTCGGCCTGGGGCATAGGAGGTTTCATCTTCCCCCGTGTGGCGCAGATGATCGTGGCCCACACCGGCACTCCGCGAACCGCATACCTTCTGTGCAGTATTCTGCTGGCCGTCGCCGCCTCGATCTCCTTGATAACCCGAGCTCCCCGCGAGAGCGAAGCGAAGCAAAGCGCGTGGATTCGCTTCAAGGCCAAGGTCGCGTTCGCCCGTGCCCAGCCAATCGACGTCTATCTCGGTGCACGCCACATATAACGATCCGACGGCCGACCACCGAGTCGGCACGGCAGAATCGCTCCGGCAGCCACATCGGGCCGGAGCGGTCTGCTGCCCCAGGAACGCACTCGAAAAAAAACTTCTACTTTTGCACGCCACCCCGCATGCCACCGCCCATCATACCATGGCCGCCCATCATTCCAGGGCCGCCCGTCATGCCGCCGCCCATCATCGGGCAGCCGCCGTACCCCGTATCGTCGTCCATCATACCCATTCCCATGCCGTGACCCATCATGCCCATTCCCATGCCACGGCCCATTCCCATGCCCGGGCCCATTCCCATGCCCGGGCCCATGCCGTGCATCAGCGCCTCTGGGAATTGGGTTTTGACTTCGATCATCAGGTCGACATGCTCGCGGGCGATTCTTGAATGCAGTTCATTCATCTGGCTGAGGGCCTGATCCACCGCCTTGCGGTCCACATTCTCCTGCGCCAGTTCGGCCATCAACTGCGCTTTTCGCGCCTTCAGCTGCATGACCAGGGGATAAATGGTTTTGGTGCGGGTTTCGTATATCTTCTTGAAAGCGTCCTGCTTTTCCTGGGGCATGTTTTGCATCCAGGGCGGCATTCTCCAGGCCGGGTCGGCTGGATCCGATGGCTGTGCCGTTTGACCATGCGTCGGCGCTCCCGGCTGCTGCTGGGCCATAAGGCTCCCCGCGGCAGTCAAGATGAAGATCATGCTCAATATCGATATTATCTTTTTCATTTTTCCTCCTTTATTAAAAACTCATGCGACTCTGAAGCTGCTGGTCCGAACAGATAGACTGCAGCGATACGGCCGCGGTCGGTCGGACCGCCGGGAAAGCTCCCCGCTTGCGGCGGCCCTTTCCATGAAATACTTCGCCGGATCAACCCAGGATATCGCGGCACGCTTTCTCGCAGCGGCGGCAAGCGTCGGCGCAAACACGGCAGTGTTCGTGCATGCTGGCGTGCTTTTCGCACTCCGCGGCGCATGTGCCGCACGCCTTGACGCAAATCCCCAGCATACTGCGCAGCAAATCGCTGTTGGGCCGGGACACCCGTGAGAGCATGGCACCCGTGGCCAGGCAGATATCCGCGCAATCCTGGTTGGTCCTGATGCAGCCGATCAGCGGCTGGACTTCCTTTTCGCCCAGACAGGCATCGGCGCATGAGGTGCACGCCTGGGCGCAGGTATACAATTCGGCGATAACGCCGGCCAGACGCTCCGGATCGGCCCATGGGCGGCCCGGATGGGTCTGGAGCATTTGAAGGGTGGTTTGCATGAGTACCTCCGTACAGGATTAATCAGTATAGGCTTCAAATTAAAGCCTTACAGCTGCGTGATCTATAAAGTGGAGGACTGATATAGGCCTGGATAAACCCTCCTGCTGCCAGTCAGCCATTTCGCATTGAAATACGCGCCGATGTACCGGGTGCCGGGGCTTCAGTAACGCATGGCGTTTGGCAAGTGCCGCTGCGGTTGCTTCCTCCCGCTGTGCGGGCGCTCGAAAAAGACGCTGAAGTAAAGGGATTGGGGGTGGCGCGGCCTCGCTAACGCTCCAGTGCCTCGCGCATTTTGGAGGCAAGATCCTGCATGGAGAATGGTTTCTGCAAGAAGTGCATACTTTCGTCCAGCACACCGCCGTGAGCGATCACGTCGTCGGTATACCCTGACATATAAAGGCACTTCAAACCCGGCTTGATCCGCATCAGCGATTTTGCCAGATCACGCCCGTTCATCTCCGGCATGACGACATCCGTGAGGAGCAGTTGTATCTCGCCGGCGTGGGTCGTTGTCTGCAGGAGCGCCTCACCGGGTGTGCTGGCGGTGAAAACAGCGTAACCCAGAATTTCAAGCATCGCCTTGCTCGCCTTCAGGATTTCCTCCTCATCCTCCACCAGCAGCAC
>DDYQ01000009.1 GCA_002348005.1 Desulfobacteraceae bacterium UBA2230
CGGAAAACGAGATCGCCAACGTGGTCACCCTGCTGCTGGGCATTTCGATCGGTGCCACCATGGACGGCCGCGCTTTTCTCACCCCCACAACGCTGTTGATTCTGGGATTCGGCTTTGTGGCCATCTGTCTCGATACGGTGTTCGGTGTGCTTTTCGGCAAGCTGATGAATGTACTCAGCGGCGGAAAAATCAACCCGTTAATTGGCGCGGCCGGCATCTCGGCCTATCCCATGTCCGCACGCGTGGTTCAACGAGAGGGCCAGAAGTACAACCGGCACAACTTTCTGCTCATGCACGCCATCGGCGCCAATACGGGCGGTCAGGCCGGGTCGGTCATGGCGGCGGCGATCATGCTTTCGGTACTCAAGGGCATGGGGATCATCCCTTAGCCATCAATAAGAGAATTGATCGGCGCGCCATCGGAGCAATGCTCCGATGGCGCCGCTGTTTTGAGGATCGTATTCAGCCCAGGATCAGCCGCTGCGGGTCGCAGCGCTCGCGCAGGATGGTGAGTTCGGCCGGCGATGGCGCCGGGACCGGTTCGGCACGCGAAATATCGACCTCAAAGCCCATGCTGTCGAGCACCTGCCGGGGGGTAACGCCCGGGTAACAGCCGGCCAGGTACATGCGCCGGGTGTTACCGTCAAAGCGCATAACGGCCAGATCGGTGATCACTGCCGCGGGACCGCCCTCCGGCAAGCCGGCCTTGCTGCGGCCGTCCGGCCCGTCCAGCCAACCCGGGCAGGTCAGGTAGTCCAGCCGGGGCACGAACTTGCGCGTTTCATGGCGCATGAAAATGATCGTGCGCTGTACGAATGAGCCCACGTCGCAGGCGCCACCGCTTCCGGAAAAACGTGCCGTGGGATGCCGATAATCGCCGATCGCCGTCGAGTTCAGGTTGCCGAAAGGATCGATCTGCGCCGCTCCCAGAATGCCCACCACGCGCCGGCCCCAAAGACGATGCTGCATAAAAGCGAACGCATCGGCCAGGGTACCGTTGACCGCGGCACCCAGCATGACGCGGGGGTCGGCGACGGCCAGGGGCACTTCCTCAAGCCGGGCGTCGATCGCTCCGGTTTCGAAGAAAATGACGCTGTTGGGCGCACTGATATGCTTGGCGGCCATGGCGGCCAGCATCGAGATACCGGTCCCGCAGAAAACGATATCGCCGTCCCGGATCTCGCGTGCGGCGACTACGGTCATTATTTCTCGTCGCGAATAGTCCATGGAATCCTTTGCCGTCACGGTTTACCGCCGATCTAAACCACTGGCGTATCCGGTCCGCGGATCCGCCATGATCCGCTGCACCTGCTCGGCCGGCTGCAGGGCCAGCATCGCCGCGTGGTCGCTGACCCCGAAGATATAACGCTGCAGATACTCCGCATACAGCGTATCGTTCTTGGCCCAGCGGTCGTAATTGCCAAGATGAACAGGGTCGTAATCGTAATAACGATAACAAGCCGTGGGATACGCACCCATAGGCAGCGGCACCACCGCATCGACCCGCATAAACGGCAGGTGATTGAACTCGGGTTCACGGCGCAGCTCATCGTCTTCCACCAGCGTCTCGCAGGTTACCACGACGTGTTGCGCGGCTTTGGCCTGTTCCACATCGACAAACGGTAATCCTTCGATGCGCACGGTGCCGCTGCGGTCCGCCTTCTGGACATGCAAAATGGTCACATCGGGATGAATCGCGGGTACCAGGACCACTTTGGACACGGCGGACCATTCCCCGAAGGGATTGTCGATCACCACCAGCTTGTGATCGGGGAGCCGGGGTTCGCCGCGGCGCATTTCGGCATCGAATCCCCAAAGCCGGACAATATCGGTGCCGAGGCCCGAGCGCACCGGCAGAAACGGCAGTCCCATCGCACCGGCCGTAAAGCGCAGGGTCATCTGGTAATTGGAATAGTCTTCGACTTTCAATTCGCCCGACAGGACCGATTTGCGGAATCGAACGCAGGTCGGTGAAAAGCGGCCGGTCCCGGCATAGGCGACCTCCAGCCGGTCCACGCAGCCCGCACCGACCAGTTCGTCCAAACCCTGTCCATTGGAATGGGCGTAAAGGTGCAGCCGGCGTTTTTGCTGTCGGATGATTTCGTAAACCGCTGCCATGGGATTGCGGTTGATGGTGAATCCGCCGATTGAGAGATGGCACCCATCGGGGACGAATCGCCTGATGGCGGAAGAAAGGTCCGTTACTTTATCGATGGTGTGAGACATGCTGGCAAACCGCCCCTTAAATGTGTCGCATTGTGGAACATTGTTTTGCATCGCGCTATTTATGCAATGCCCGATGCCCCTTCTGTTTGTCAAGCGCCTTGTGGCGACCGGGATGTTAAAAGAGCGCCATGGCATGTTCATGCGCGGGGCTGATGCTGGAAAATTTTGACGCACAGGCCTGTTTTCACCGGCCGCAACTCCACCCGGCTGCGCAATGGTTTTCGCCTGCAGGCAGCTCCAACCTGGACCATCAACAAAATGCCTAACCAGCTCGGCCAGTCAGCCTGCCGCCGGCCGGAAATG
>DDYQ01000185.1 GCA_002348005.1 Desulfobacteraceae bacterium UBA2230
CTGTCCATCTTGTATTCGGGAACGCGGACATTCACCTTGTACTGAACTCCGTTTTTGGGATTGACCCAGTAGTTCGGCTGGGTCTGGGAACTGCCGCTCAACGTCAAAAGGACGGAACCCGCGACATCGCGTTGGGTCAACCCCATCATGGAAGCTTTGGTGCGATCCACGGTAAACTTCAGGTTCGGTTGGTCATCCGGCTGCTGGATGCGGGCATCCACGGCGCCGGGTATGCGGCGGATTTCGGCCAACAGCTTGTTCGCGATTTTCCGGTTCTCCGCAAGGTTTTTGCCGGCGATCTGAATGTCTATCGGCGCGGGCAGGCCGAAATTGATCGTTTGATTCGTTATGTCGGCGGGGAGAAAATAAAAGGTCGTTCCCGGAAATTCCGAATTCAGCCGGCTTCTCAGTTCACGAACGTATGATTCCGTTGGTTTATGGTCCGCTTTCAGCGAAACCCAGAGGTCGGCGTCGCCCGTACCGACCAGGCCGTTGTCAATATAAGTAAGCGGAAGCCCGCCGCTCGGCACACCGATATTATCGAGAATACCTCCAAGCTCATTGGGCGGAATTACGGCGCGGATCACGTTACCAACCCTGTCCGCTAACCGGGACGTCTCTTCGATGCGTGTTCCCGTGGGCGCACGCACATGGAGCCTGAATTGACCGGCATCCACGGTCGGGAAAAAATCCTCGCCGAGAAGCGGAAGAAGCAGAAAGGTACCGCCGACAAACATCAAAAAGACAGTGACAAATGCACCGCGACGGGAAAGCACCCTGACGAGAAGTCCGCGATAACCTTCCCTGAACCGGGTGAACCCGTTTTCAAAACCAGTTTGCAGGGAAACAAGGGGGCGGAGCCACAGCGGCAACTTCTCCGGCTGCGCCGTCTCGCCGGTGTACCTGACATGCCGGTAGAACCACTTGACCATGGTGGGCACAAGCGTCCGGGACAGGACATAGCTCGTGAGCATCGCGAAAACGACCGCTTCGGCAAGAGGAATGAACAGATACCGTGCAACGCCGGTCAAATAGAACATCGGGACAAACACGATACAGATACTCAGCGTGGACACGAACGCCGGCAGCGCGATTTCCTGGGCGCCGTTCAGGATGGCCTGCACGGTCGGCTCACCGCGCGCCATGTGGCGGTGAATATTTTCGATTTCCACCGTCGCGTCATCGACCAGTATGCCGACAGAGAGCGCGAGACCGCCAAGCGTCATCAGGTTGATCGTTTCACCCAGCGCGCCGAGTACTATGATCGAGACCAGAATGGAGAGCGGAATGGAGGTGGCAACGATGAAAGTTCCGCGCCACGTTCCGAGGAACAGCAGAATCATCAGAGCAGTCAGTGACGCGGCGATCACGCCTTCCCTGACGACACCGTCGATGGCCGCACGGACAAAGAGGGACTGATCCGCAAACTCCTTGACCTTTACGCTCGACGGGAGTGCCGGCATGATGCGCTGCATCTCCCGTTTTATCCCATCGACGACCTGCAATGTGGAGGCGGCGCCGCTTTTCAGAACGGTGAGCAAAACACCCGGCGCCCCGTTCAACTGGACGATATTCTCCTGCGGTTCGGATCCAAAATAGACCTGAGCGACATCGTGAATCCGGATGACTGCGCCGTCGACGGTTTTGATCGGGAGGTCATTCAGCTCGGCAAGGACGGCCGGGCTGTTGTTTAAGGATACATTGTACCCGGTTTTCCCAATTTTGGCCGTTCCACTCGGCAGGATGAGGTTCTGAGCGTTGAAGGCATTTATCACGTCCTGCTGTGATAGATTTTTCGATTCGAGAGCCGGCAGGTCGATGTCCACGGCGATCACCGGGGATTTACCACCCGCCGGAAAGGGAATCGATGCTCCGCGGACGGTGGACAGCCCGATCTTCACCTGGTTCATGGCAATATCTTGCAGCTGCTGATCGGTCAATTGGGTGCTGGCAAGGCTGTATTGAAGAATCGGGACACTGGATGCGTTGTATTGGAGCACGAAAGGCGGCGTGATGCCGGGAGGAAGTGTGCGCAAGATTGTCTGGGCGCTTGCGGTAATCTGCGCCACCGCCTGCGGCACCGAAGCGCCAGGCTGCAGATACACCTTGATGACGCCGACGCTGCTGAAAGAAGTCGATTCGATATGCTGGATATCATTGACCAGGGTGGAAATCATTCGCTCGTGGTTATAGACAATGCGCTGTTCCACCTCATGGGCGTTCAGTCCGTCGTACGTCCAGACGACGCTCACCACCGGGATGTTGATTGACGGCAGGATGTCGATAGGCATGCGCAGGAGCGCGAAAGGAGTTAACAGGAAAATGACGATGGCGGCTACGACAAAGGTATATGGCCGCCGCAATGCAAGTCGTACAATCCACATGAGTTTTACTCCTTTAAAATCTTTTTTGCTGTCATACAGCCACCTTGCGAACATAAGGGATCATCGCGGGGCCGCCAAAGGCGGTGATTCCCACTCGCAGAAAGGTCAAAAGCAACCGGTGCAGCGGCGGACCGCATTTGGCCTTATCAGCTTCCATCATCTTCTCAACTTCTATCATTTCCATGTAGGCTCGCCCATTCGTTCGAGTATCCATCGCCGTTGTTTCTTTCCTCCCGGATTCGATGTATTGCATAAATGAACTATTTTCCGCCGGAAATCAGATTGAAGGGTATCTTATTTATCGCAACTTCCTTCCGGCCCACGCCATCCGAACGATTTCGAAGGGTATGCCTGGATACTGCCTTCAATACGCGCCTTGACCAGATGGAAAAAACGGACTCTTTGCTCCGGGTTGAGAAGAGCACTCATCTGAAGCCAATGAACGATAATCCGAGCTTGTATGGCCGCCTGCAGGTGCTGGATTTCTTCCTGCTTCATTCTGATGGCCCGATCGTCGGGTGGCGAAGCGGCCAGAAGATCAACGAGCTCGACCTGCTTTTTGCTGACCGCTTGCCCCATTTCGTGCAGTTCCCCCATGAACTTATCCCTGCCGGACTTGAATCTCGCCAATTGCTCGGCGGTGAGATCAAGCTGGAGAAACAAGGGTTTCATCAGTTCATCGGCCCTTCTATCCCGGTCTAAGATTGGAATCGTATGGGCGGCAAAAATCCCAATAAACACCACATTCAAAATGAGTGAGAACGCGAAAATCAAAGCCCTGAGATTTACTCTCATCG
>DDYQ01000151.1:0-157 GCA_002348005.1 Desulfobacteraceae bacterium UBA2230
AACCGCAAACAGATGACCGTGGCCACCGTCGAACAGCGCTACTATCTGGTCAACGAGAGTGACCGCCTGGCGGCCCTGACGCGCCTGTTCGAGGTGGAACCCATCGTCAGCGCGCTGGTTTTCGCCCGCACTCGCCTGGGCACCGGCGACCTGGTCA
>DDYQ01000151.1:236-10835 GCA_002348005.1 Desulfobacteraceae bacterium UBA2230
ATCGGCCGCACCGGACGCGCCGGCAAATCGGGTATCGCCATCAGTTTGGTATCGCCCAGGGAGCGCTGGTTTATGCGCAAGATCGAAACCTACACCAAACAGAAATTGATTCCGGCCCAAGTTCCCACCGAAGCGGAAATCCAAAAACACCGCGATGCGCGCCTCACCGAGCAGATGACGGTGTGGCTGCGGCGCGGCCGCTGCCAAAAGGAGCGTGAACTGATCGCAACGCTCATCGAGCAGGGACACAACCTGGCCGACATCGCCGCGACAGCGCTCAAGCTGGTGCGCGCCGAAGAACGCCAGCGTCCCATCGCCCCCATTTCCGAACTGCGCGAGGAGCGCCCCCGCAACGCCAAAACGGTCGTGCAGCGCACCAGTCGCCCCAGAAGCAAAGCCGCCGCCGGACGACTTTCCCATGAAAAGGGTATGGTGCGGTTGGCCCTGAGCAGCGGCAAGTCCGACGGCCTCAGCGTGAGCAACATCGTGGGCAGTCTCGCCCACCACGCCGACATTCCGGGCAATTGCATCGGCAAGATCTGCATTGAAGATCAAACGACCTTTGTCGATGTGCCCGAAGAAGTCGTCGCCCAGGTGCTGACCCAGAAAAAGCCTTACCGCATCGGGCGCCGCAGGGTCAGCGTGCAGCGCGCCTGATCCCCGCCGGACCATCGAGACGCCCCTTTATCGCAGGGGGCGTTAAGTGGGGCCATCTCCTGGCCTGCTGCAAATTACCTTCCCGCCTGCATTGACAGCGCCGCTCAGCTTGTGGAAAAATTGGGGTTCAATGAAAGGAGAAGGGCGACGCAAAATGAGAATCCCAATCGACAAGTCGATGCTCAAGTCGTTGACCCTGATGGCCTCGGTGATCGAAGCGCGCGATGCTTACACCGGCGGCCACCTGTGGCGCGTCTCGCAATATTGCGAGCACCTGGCCCAAGCCGCCGGTTTACCGCCGGAAATGGTTTTTCTGGCCGGACTGGGCGGCTTCCTGCATGATATCGGCAAGATCGGCATACCGGATCACATCCTGGGCAAGCGCGGCAGCCTCACTGCGCCGGAGTATGAGGTGGTCAAAACGCATCCGGGCATCGGGGCGGCCCTGGTTCAGGAGCACCCCCTCGGCGGCTTGGCCGTACCGACCATCCACCAGCACCACGAGTGGGTCGACGGCCGAGGTTATCCGAATCGTCTGCAGGGTGAGCAAATCTCCATTTTCGGTCGGCTCGTCAGCATCGCCGATGCCTTTGACGCCCTCACCTGCACCCGTCCCTATCGCCGGGGCATACCGGCCGCCGAAGCCGTCGCGGAGTTGAAAGCAGCCCACGGCACCCAATTCGACCGCGAGCTGCTGGACACCTTTGTCCACATGGTGGAGACCGAGTGCCTTCAGGAGGTCGTCGGCTTCTGCGAGCAGGGGATCCGCATGGTGAACTGCCCCTCCTGCGGGCCGGTGATCCCCGTTCCCCGGGAAGCACAGGACGGCGACACCGTCTTTTGCCGCATCTGCGGTCGGAAAAACCGCCTGCACCGCAGCGGCGAAACCTTCTTCGTCGAATCCACCGGCGAACAGGGCAGCGCCGAAGAACTTCGGCCCCGGCCCGAAACGAATTCCATCGAAACCTTCATCTCCCAGGCGCCGCGCTGGGTGGAAATGTAGGATCGATTTCACACGTATCGTTTTCCCGATGCGCCGATTAAGATGGATACGGCTCCCGGAACGCCCGGATTGCTGTATGGGTTTTCGCCTTGGCAATAAACCGGAGGGGCGTGTTAGAGCTGAATCAGCATTCTCTGGTGAGTTATGCAGACGCCATCTGACCTGCAAAATCACGTTTGGTTAAGCGGCACGAAGAAGAACGACAGCATCAGGTCGAGTGAAACGCAAGGATGCCTAAAAAGAGATGGCGGCAAGTTTTAGGGAGGAAAGGCAGAGATGTTCGATTTCCTGATGACTAAAGAACAGCTCGCCCCGCGGGAAGAAGTCCGCGAGCTGGTGAAGTGGGTGCCGCGGCAGATGATCCTGGACATGGACGCGGACAAGCTGATTTTTCCGAAGGAATTTCTGGCCGAGGCGGGCCGGCGCAACCTGATGGGGTGCCGCTACCCGAGGGAATGGGGCGGTCGGGGCTTGGACTGGACGAGCACGCTGGTGGTGATGGAAGAGGTGGGCGTGCTGGGCTATATCTTCGCCTGCGTCTTTGGGGTGGGGGCCGAGTTGGTGTGCGACGCGGTCATTCTGCACGGCACGGATGCGCAGAAGGAGAAGTATGTCCAACCGCTGCTGCGCGGGCGGATGTTCGCAGCCGAATGCCTGACCGAGCCGCGCGGCGGGTCGGATTTCTTCGGCACGACGACCCGGGCGGAGGACCACGGTGATTATTTTCTCCTCAACGGACAGAAGCGCTTCATCGTGGGCGCCGAGGCGGCCGACTATTTCCTGGTCTACGCGCGCACCGACTTCTCTCCGGAAGTCAAACCGCACGAGACGCTGACCTGTTTTCTGGTGGAACGCGGCCCGGGAGTGGAGACCGCCTACCAGTATGGGCTGATGGGCTGTCGAGGGGGCGGCGCCGGTCGCGTGGTATTCAAAGACGTGCGGGTTCCCAGGCAAAATGTATTGGGCCGGGTGGGCGGCGCCTACGATGTCTTCAACACCATGATGATCCCTGAGCGACTGGGCACGGCGGCCATGACCATCGGCGCGGCGCGGCCGGCCCTGGATGTCGCCACCGGGTACACCACACGCCGTAAAGCCTTCGGTCAGCCGATCAACCGCTTTCAGGGGGTGAGCTTTCAGGTGGCCGAGGCGGTCATGCTGCTGGATGCCAGCCGCGCCCTGTGTTATGCCACAGCCAGGGCCGTGGATGCGGGCGGCGATGCGAACCGGGTGCGCCGCATGGTGTCGGAGACCAAGCGGTTTGTCACCGAGTCCTGCCAGAAGGCGGCCCATCATGCCATGCAGGTCATGGGCGGCANNTGGACCGGCACCAACGAGGTGATGGCCATGATCATCGCCTCGGAGTGGTACCGTGAGTACGCCGCCGCCAAGGCGCAGGGCCGGGAACGCGACGTTGAAATGGATGCGGCCCAGGCGGACGCGTGTGATGAAAAGGTGTATGAATAGATCTTTAAGAGGGCTCATGACCGTTATTTTTCAAAGCCCCACTTTTCATTCAAACCGCAGGCGGATGGTCCGGGAACAAGCCAAAAGGATCGACAAACGGCCTTGACCCGCATCTTCCGGCCGGCTAAGGCGGCCTTTCGAGGAGAAAACATGCACGCCCTGCTGATTTCGGCTAATACGGAAAAGATCAACATGCCCACCCTGCCGATGGGGCTGGGCTGTGTGGCGGCGGCGCTGGAGGCGGCGGGGCATGGGGTGCGCTTTCTCGATCTGATGGCCAGGGACGACTGGCAGGCGCCGCTGGCGGAAGCGCTCGGGGAGTCGCCCGGGGTGATCGGTGTTTCCATCCGCAACATCGACGACCAGGCCAGCGCCGCACCGCGCTTTCTGCTGGAAAAAGCGCGCGAGGTCGTCGCTTTCTGCCGGGCTGGCTCGCGGGCGCCGATCGTGCTCGGCGGCGCCGGATACAGTATTTTTCCGCAAAGCGTGCTCGATTACACGGGTGCGCCAATGGGCATTCAGGGCGAGGGCGAAGCCGCTTTTGTGACGCTGGCGGAGCGGCTTGCCGTTACGGCACCCCTGACCGATGTGCCCGGCTTGTACATCAGGGGAAGGGGGCTTCAGGCGCCGCGGGCTTATATCCGCGATTTGGACCGTTTCCCCCTGCCCGGACCGCAGTTGTTCGACCGCCGTCTGGCCGACGATCCCAATTTCTTCCTGCCCATCCAGACGCGCCGGGGTTGCCCGCTGAAGTGCAGCTACTGCTCGACCGCTGCCATCGAAGGCGGCCTGATCCGTAAGCGATCGCCGGAAGCCGTCATCCAGGCGCTGTCGCGCTGGCGTACGGAAGGCTTTTCGCAGGTCTATTTCGTGGACAATGTCTTCAACCTGCCGGAAGGCTATGCCGTAGAGCTTTGCGAACGCATGATCCTGGCGCGCCTGCGCCTGCGTTGGCGCGCCATTCTGTATCCCGGCAAGGTGAGCGAAAGACTGGTGGGCGCCATGGCCCGGGCCGGCTGCCGGGAGGTGGCGCTGGGATTCGAGAGCGGGGTTCAGCCGATTCTGGATGCGCTGCATAAACGCTTCTCTCTGGAGGACATCCGGCGCACCAGCCGCCTGCTGGCCGATCACGGCATCGGCCGCATGGGCTTTCTGCTGCTGGGCGGCCCGGGCGAGACCCGCGACACTGTTCTGCAGAGCCTGGCCTTTGCCCAGGAACTAAAGCTGAATGCCGTTAAACTGACGCTCGGCCTGCGTATCTATCCCCACACCGAACTGGCGCGCACCGCCATTCGGGAAGGGGTGATCACCGCGGAGACCGACCTGCTCCACCCCCGCTTTTATATTGCGCCGGGTCTTGAAGCCTGGCTGCGCGCGACAGTAGAAAACTGGACGGCCGACCGCCCGAACTGGACGGTATAAACGCCTCCCCTGCGGGGCATTTGCCACCGCGATAAGACCGTCGGCAATTCTCGACGAAAGATCGGTATCCGCAGAAATCACGGGCTTCTTGCGCCGAGCCCATCGATTTCCATGCGAGTGATTGCGACCCCCGATAAACTTATCGGCATCGAACGGGGTACATGCCGCTTTCACGAGCGGGCTTCCGGTATGAACGCCATGCATCGGATTGCGAAAGATGTCTCCTCCCACTTGTATTAATGCATTCGGCATGTTACGCCTACCCGTTGGTTTTGAAAATGACAAGGAGGTATCGTGTGAATCTCTTTACGATCGACCCGGACAAGTGCAAGCAGGACGGCTTGTGCGCGGCCGACTGCCCCATGGGCATCATTCAGTTCGAGGGTCGGGGCGGTTACCCCGTTCTGGCCCCCGGCGGCGAGGCGGTATGCCTGCGCTGCGGTCATTGCGTGGCGGTGTGTCCTCACGGCGCCCTGAACCATCGGGAGGTGCCGCTGGCCGAATGCCCGCCCATCGATCCGGGTCTGGTGATCGCACGGCCCCAGGCCGAACAGTTCCTGCGCGCGCGGCGTTCGGTGCGCCAGTTCAAGAACAAGGCAGTAGAGCGGGAGACATTGCAGCGGCTCATCGAAACCGCCCGTTACGCCCCTACCGGCAGCAATACGCAACTGGTGGAGTGGCGGGTGATCGATGATCCGCAGAAGCTGAAGGCGATCTCCTCTCAGGTGATTGAGTGGATGCGCGGCATCCTGAAAGATCCAAAAATCAAAACAGTGCCCTACCTGCCGCTGCTGGTGCGCTCCTGGGAGGCCGGAGACGATTCAATCCTGCGCTCCGCTCCCTGCCTGGTGACGGCCATGACGCCGGCGGCGGCGCGCAATGGCATGGTGGATCTGACGCTGGCGCTTGCTTACCTGGAACTGGCGGCGCCGCTCTACGGTTTGGGGACCTGCTGGGCCGGTCTGCTCCAGGGAGCGCTCATGAACGATCCCGCTGTAAAACAGGCGGTCGGCATCCCACAGGATTATCCTTTTCACTATCCCATGATGATCGGTTATGCCAAGGTGCATTATCACCGTCTGCCGCAGCGCAGGGTGCCGAAGATTCATTGGCAGGCGCGGGAGAAGGTGTGATGGAAGCGATACGAAAGGTGGCCATTCTGGGTGCCGGTGCCATGGGCGCGGCGTATGCGGCCATGTTTTCCAAGGACGAACATTTCAGTGTGTGCTTCGTGGCGGATGCCGCGCGATACGAACGGCTCAACGCGCAGGGCGTGACGGTCAACGGCAAGCGGTATGCAGTGCCCGTGATACGGCCGGCCGAGGCGGCCGAACCGGCCGAACTGATCGTGGTGGCGTTGAAACACCATCATCTGGGCGCGGCCCTGCCGCAGATCGAGGGCCTGGTCGGTGAGCAAACCATCATTCTGTCGGTGATGAACGGACTTTCCAGCGAAGAGATCATCGGTGCGCGCTACGGCATGGAGAAGTTGGTTTATGCGATTGCCGTGGGCATCGACGCCGTGCGCGACGGGACCCGCTTCATCTACTCCAAACCGGGCAAGATCTTCTTCGGACCGACAGCACAAACCGACGGCGACCGCCTGGAGCGCCTGGCCGAAGCCCTGAGCCGGGCCGGAATCGAGAATGAGGTGCCGCCCGACATCCGGCGCACCTTATGGTGGAAGTTCATGATCAACGTGGGCATCAATCAGGCCTCGGCCGTCCTGCGCGCGCCCTACGGCGTCTTTCAATCTTCAGCGGATGCCAGGATGTTGATGAATATGCTGATGTCCGAGGTGACCGCCCTGGCGTCCCGAGCAGGCGTCGATCTCAATTCAAAAGACCTCGAAAGCTGGAACGACGTTCTGGCCGGACTTGCGCCGCAGGGCAAAACATCCATGCTGCAGGATATCGAGACCGGCCGGAAGACCGAGGTGGAGATCTTCGCCGGTAAAATGGTGGAATTGGGTGAGCGGCATCAGGTGCCCGTACCGGTGAACGCCGCCGTGCTGCGCATCATCCGGGTGCTGGAAAACGGAGTTCCGCCCTCTTGACGGACGGGCAAAGTTGGTAATCATGCGGGTGAAGCGAGTGCGCCCTGAAATCGGAACTGCGCTCGCCAATGTGATTCCGGAACAGGAACAAGGACGGCGGCGGCATGCCGGGGAGGCGGAATGCGCATCAGGCAACTGGAGAACGGGTATCTGGACAATTTCACGTATCTCGTGGGCTGTGAGGCCACCCACAAGGCACTGGTGATCGATCCCGGCCCGGAGACGGAAGAAATCCTGACTGCGGCAGAAAAGGAGGGGCTTGCGATCGAAATGATCGTCAACACGCACGGACACGGCGACCATACCGCCGGCAATGCCGCCCTGAAGGCCCGAACAGGCGCACGCCTTCTGATTCACCAGGGTGATGCCGACCGCTTCCCCCAGGCCGACCATTTCCTTACGGACGAAACCACGCTGCGGTTGGGGCAAATCACCTTTCAGATCATTCATACGCCCGGCCACACTCCGGGCGGGATCTGCCTCTATGCCCAGGGCAACCTCTTCACCGGCGATACGCTCTTCGTAGGCGACAGCGGCCGCACCGACCTGGCCGGCGGCCATCGCCCCACGCTGGCCGCCTCGATCCGCCGACTGATGCAATTGCCCGACGATACGGTGGTCTGGCCGGGACACGATTACGGTCCCACCCGCTTTTCAACGATCGGCTGGGAAAAGGGCCACAACGTCAACGCCCGTGAATACGGGTATTTCGTCAAAGAATAACAAATGGGTTGATAAAAGCATCGGTCGGTATTTAGCGTACAAGATCGTAAGCGCCGTGCTTTCAACTGTCAGCCGCGCCAACTCGATGCCGAGTGGCTGTGCGCATCAGACGCCAGGCGCCTCTTTTTTGCATTCAGGTTTTCCGAACCTATTTTGGAAGCTGAACGTTTCCGCGATCAGCGGGAAGCAGAAAAGGAGGCTTCATGAAAACGCTATTTGCAGTTCCACTGCTGGTACTGATGGTGGGTGCATCCGCGGCCGCTGCCGGCGGCCCGGTGACCTATGACGTCAACGGTGTAAAATACGAAGGGTATTACGCCCCGGCGGGCGCCGATGCCCCCCTGATTCTGTTGATTCATGACTGGGACGGGCCGGGCGATTATGAGCTCAAACGCGCCGAAATGCTGGTACAGCTCGGCTATTCGGTTTTCGTCGCCGACCTCTTCGGGGCCGGCGTGCGGCCGACCGCCTTGGAAGACCGTCGCAAGCAAACCGGGGCGCTGTACAACGATCGTTCGAAGATGCGCGCCTTGATGAACGCGGCCTTGAAGCAGGCGCAGGCCGAGGGGGCCAATGTCGGCAATGCCGTGGCCATGGGCTATTGTTTCGGAGGGGCCGCGGTATTGGAAATGGCCCGCTCCGGGGCGGACCTGAAAGGCTTCGTGAGTTTTCACGGCGGCCTGGCGACGCCCGAAGGCCAGAACTATTCCAACATCAAGGGAAGTGTGCTGGTGCTGCACGGAACGGCCGACGCTGTGGTGAGCATGGAAGATTTCGCCAAGCTGGCGACTGACATGGAATCCAATGGCGTCAAGCATGAAATGATCACTTACAGCGGCGCGCCGCATGCCTTCACGGTATTCGACATCGACAGCTACCGCGAAGATGCCGACAAAAAGTCCTGGCAGCGCTTTACGGAGTATCTGGCCGAAACCCTGAAGCAGTGATGAAAATTCTACAGGCGGCAGGGGAGCGTGCGATCCCATGCCGGACCTCGACTGAGGGCGGATCATGACGGAAGCAGACATCAGCCAGATACGGATCGGAAAGCACTTTTTCGGCATCGTGGGACTGAAGGAAGCCATCTGCGCGCTGGCCGCGAGTCATATTCAGGCGGACGACGATCGGATTGCCGGGGAGCTGTTGCAGCGGCTCTCCGGCAGGAACTACATTCCCCAGAACGTGCGCGATGCTTACGGCCGCGCCTTTGTGCGTGAGTTTCGGAAGTTTTGCGGGCAGCCCCACGCAGAAGAAGATCACCCCGGCGGATTGGAGATCAAGGTGCTGGGGGGCGGCTGCAATGTCTGCAATTCCCTTGAAAACGAAATCATGGCGGTGTTGACCGAGATGAACGTGGCGGGCGGGCTGGAACATGTGCGCGATGCGGAATCCATTGCCCGCTACGCGGTCCGGGGCGTGCCGGCGCTCGTGATCAACGGCCGCGTGATGAGTGTGGGCGTCGTGCCGTCCCGGGAACAGATTAAAACGTGGATCGAAGCAGCCGGCCACCGGCTCACATCAGGAGGTAAAGTGGAAAGACCAGTTTTTATCAAAAACATTGCTTTTTCAGAACCATTGCGACTCACCGACCTGGTCGGATATGAAGAGGGACGCGTGGTCAGCCGCACGTTAGCACAAAAAGCCACTATGGGCCTGACGCTGTTTGCCTTCGACAAAGGCGAAAGCATCAGCACCCACACGGCGCCGGGCGATGCTCTGGTGCAGGTGCTGGACGGAAAGGCGCGGATCACCATCGATGACCAGGAGGTCACGGTCAGCGCCGGCGAGTCGGTGGTGATGCCCGCCAATGTGCCCCATTCGGTCGCCGCCGTAGAACGTTTCAAGATGCTGCTGACGGTCGTAAAATGATGCCGTTGTGATCAACGCATTAGGGCGCGCTGGGCCGGGCGGAGCGATCGACCATGATGCACCTCCGGCCGGACAAAGGAACTGAGATGTTTTCCACTCCCAAACACGACCACCAGGTTTTAAAACAGCTCTTCGCCGCGCCCCCCCTGGACGAGCACGGCGCCTCCCTGTTTTATGCGTACGGCTTCACGCTGAGCGTGGTATCGGCTCCCGACCTCGTTCAGCCATCCGAATATCTTCCCCTGCTCTTTAAGTCCGAAGCGCTCCCCAAATTCACTTCCGGGGCGCAGACCGAAAAGGTCATGAGCGGAATGCTGTCGATCTGGACCTACTGGGCCGATCAGCTGCGCGGCAAACGCCAGTTCAAGCTGCCCCAGGAATGCACCCTCAATGGGCAGGGCGAGCCGGAGCCGGCTTTGATCGATTTTTGCACAGGGTACCTGGTCGGTTGCGACTGGCTGCAGGGGAGCTGGGATGCGGCATTGAAACACTACGGCGAGGATTCGGAAGAGAGCGGTTGGCTCGGGACCGCCATGCTGCTTTGCCTGGCAATCTGCCGGCCGGAGGCCCTGCAAAACGAACCCACGGTCTCCATCGGCGGGGGAAAACCGGTCACGCCCGCGCTGGCGCTGAGCAGGCTTCCCGGAGCGCTGATGGATGTGGCGCAATTGGGCGGGCGCTTTTATCGCCACGGCTGAGCCGGTAAAGGAGAATGCCTTGTCTCGGGGCACTGCCCCTGCCCTTGCAGCAGCGGCAAGAATCATCTCAGGGGGGTTCCGCCAAGGTCTTCAGGTTCGCTTGAGCATATTTCCGGCCGGGCAGATTTCGATGTAGGTCGCACCGCACTCGGAGCCGAAGTGGCCGGCCAGGACGGTGATCAGGCTTTCCCTGGCGAAATAGCCCTCGGCCATCAGGCGGGTCAGCGTCGTTTGCAGGAACTCGTGCGAGCTCAGATCCTGGGGGGTGTAGTGCGCCACCACGCCGTAGGAGAGCGCCAGTTGGCGCATCGTCCGCAGGCTGTAACACTGGGCGAAAACGGGGTTCTTGCCGCGATAAGCCGACAGACTCAGGATGGTACGACCCGTAATCGTGTCAGCCACCAGTGCCTCGGTCTTCAGTCGCATGGAGGCTTTGACGGCGGCCTTGGCCAGGTAACTGGTGACCGTGTTGTCCGCCTCATAGGGGATGTCGTTGAAGGTGTCGTGGCCGGCCTCTATCTCCAGGGCGACGCGGGTCATGACCTGCACCGCTTCCAGGGGATAGTGCCCGTAGGCGGTTTCGCCCGAAAGCATGATGGCGTCGGTACCGTCCAGGCAGGCGTTGCCGACATCCGAAATCTCGGCACGGGTCGGTCTCGGGGATTTGACCATCGACTGCAGCATCTGGGTGGCGATGATAACCG
>DDYQ01000058.1 GCA_002348005.1 Desulfobacteraceae bacterium UBA2230
CTTTCGGCCGGCTCCAAAACGGTCTCCTGGGGCGCTGATGTCTTGGCAGGGGCTGTATCCGTCTCGGGAAGTGCAAACAGCGCATCCGCATTTTTGGCTTCCGGATTGAGCATGCGGTAGATATTCTTGGCCAATACTTCCATGGCTCTGGCCTTGCGTTCCTCGGCGCGGGTGCGGGCCTCATAGGCCTGGGCCATCTGTTTCTGGGTTTCGGCCAGGGTTTCCAGAACATCTTTGATAGCGCTCAGGCGTTCGGTGGATTCCTTGTTGTCGAACTCGCGCTTGCGCCGATCCATCGGGTTGCGCCGCGGTGCGCCCTTGTACTGCGGATCGTTGAAGTGCCGGTTGGAGCGGTCAGGCTGTTTAAGCTTGCCGCTGCGCAGATTGTGTAAAAAATCATCCATGTGAATACTCTCCTTTTAGATTTCCATTCAAGCCGATAAGTAACAGGTACCGTTCAACACCAGATCCAATTCCACTATGCTCTTCCGCAGGGGAAAGCGGCCGCTAAAATCCGGCACGACATGCATCGAAAAAAGTCAGGAGAGGAGACTGGGTATGGTTGCAGTCTTTGGCTTTCAAAAAGTGATATCGGTTTTTATTTCAGGAATACTTTAATGCTTGGATTCTGCGGCAGATGAAACCTTTTCTATCTCACCCCCAGGAAAAGGTCGATCTGGATGCAGGCCATTTTGAGGCAAGCTAATCTTTTTTTTTTGAAACGTCAACCCGCATTCGGCTGACTTTTGAATTTTCCTGCAGCCGGTGAGCACATTCGGTGCGGCCGTTTCATCATTTGTGCATTTCAGCGACGACCGGCCGGATCACCCGCGGGTTGAACGATAGCGTGGCAAAATAATCTTCCAGCGTTTCGGCGCGTCGGATCAGTTCGATCTGTCCGTCCCGGCGTAACAATAATTCCTGTGGTCGCAGTTTGCCGTTGTAGTTGAACCCCATGGCGTGGCCATGTGCGCCCGTGTCCTGAATGATCAGCAGATCGCCCTCCTCGATGGCCGGCAACTGACGTTGTACGGCGAATTTATCATTGTTTTCGCACAACGATCCCACCACATCGACGGTAGCGGCATCGGTGCGTTTGCCAAGCACTTCGATGTGATGATAGGCACCATACAGCGCCGGGCGCATGAGCGCGGACATGCAGGCGTCCACGCCGATATAGGTGCGGTAGATGTCCTTGCGGTTGATCGCTCGAACCACCAGAACCCCGTGCGGTCCGGACATAAACCGGCCGCTTTCCATGAAGACTTGCGGGACATAGCCTTCCCGGGTCTGGAATTCCTTCAGCAAAGCGGCGGTTTCGCGCCCCAGGGCGGCCACATCGAAGGGTTCATCTTCAGGCCGGTAAGGTATGCCCAGTCCGCCCCCCATGTTGATGAATTCAAAGCGGATGGACAGTTCCCGGCCAATCCAGGCGATGACTTCCAGCAGCATCTTTACCGTCTCGACCATGTAGATATAATTGCGCTCGTTGGAGGCCAGCATGGTGTGCAGCCCGAAGCGCCGGGCGCCACGGGCCATTGCGCTGCGGTAAGCCTCCAGCAGCTGGTGGTGGGCTACACCGTATTTTGCTTCTACCGGATTGCCGATAATGCTGTTGCCGGCGCGCCGCGGTCCTGGATTATAGCGGAAACAGATCAATTCGGGCATCCGGGGAACTTTAGGCAGCAGATTCATATCATCAAGATTGAGGATGCATCCGCCGTCGGCCGCAGCGACCTCGAATTCATCTCGGGTGGTGTTATTGGACGTGAACATGATTTCGTTACCGCGCGCGCCGATTTGACGCGCCAGGACCAGTTCGGGGATCGAACTGCAATCGAAGCCGAAACCCATCGCCCGCATAATCGCCAGTATGCGGGGGTTGGGCAGCGCCTTGACGGCATAGTATTCGCGGAAATCCCTGATCCCCGAAAAGGCCTGCTTGAGTGCTTCGCCCGTGGCATACAGCCCCTGTTCATCATATATGTGGAAGGGAGTTCCGAATTGGGCCGCGACATCGGCCAGAACGGGATAGAGACGCTCACGAAATGAGGGCGATATGGGCATTGTGTCAACTCCTTGTCTGCTGCACGGGTTATCGGCGTTCGATCATCCCGATTTATCAGCGTACCGCAGAAGCGCAGGCTATTTTAAGACCCCGGCGATCCGCTGCATGGCCTTTTGCACATTTTCAATACTGTTGAAGGCGCTGATCCGGATATATCCCTGTCCGCATTTGCCAAAGCCCGCCCCCGGCGTACAGACCACGCCGGCCTGGCGGAGCAGGAGGTCAAAAAATTCCCAGGAATCACGTCGGCCGTCGATCCAGATATAGGGAGAGTTTTCACCCCCCACGCACTCGAATCCCAGGCCGCGGAAGGCATCCCGGATGTAGGATGCGTTCTTGAGATAATAATCGATCAGTTCGCGGGTCTGTTGTCGGCCGGCGGGGCTGTAGACGGCCTCGGCGGCGCGCTGGACCGGATAGGACACGCTGTTGAATTTTGTGGTGTGGCGCCGATTCCAGAGCGCATGCACCGGCACGCCCTCGCCGTCGGCTGTGTAGGCAGTACAGCTTTTGGGTACCACCGTGTAGGCGCAGCGCGTGCCGGTGAATCCGGCTGTTTTGGAAAAACTGCGGAACTCGATGGCCACCTCCCGGGCGCCGGGCACTTCATAGATGGAATGGGGCAGGCGCTCGTCACGGATGAAGGCTTCGTAAGCAGCATCGAATAGAATCAAGGCTTTGTGCTTTCGAGCGTATTCGACCCATTGCTGTAATTGATCCTGCGCAATGGTGGCGCCGGTCGGATTGTTGGGGAAACACAGGTAAATCAGGTCGACCGCCTCGCCGGGCAGTTCGGGTACGTAGCCGTTTTCGCGGGTGCAGTCCAGGTAGACCAGTCCCTGATAGCGGCCATCCTGAAAAGCGCCGGTGCGGCCGGCCATAACGTTGGTGTCGACATAGACCGGGTAGACCGGATCGGGAACCGCCACCCGAATATCGGTGGCAAAGATTTCTTGCAGGTTACCGGTATCGCACTTGGCGCCGTCGCTTACGAAGATTTCATCGGCCTCGATCGGGGCGCCGCGTTCCTGAAAATCGTGGCAGGCGATGGCCGAACGCAGGAAGTCATAGCCCTGCTCCGGCCCGTATCCCCGAAACGTGGCATCCCGGGCCATTTCATCCACTGCCCGGTGAAAGGCTTCGATACAGGCCGGTGCCAGTGCGCGGGTGACATCGCCGATGCCCAGGCGGATTATTTCACGATCGGGGTGTTGCTGCTGGAACTCCCGTACCCGCTTGGCGATGTCGGCAAAGAGATAACTGGTCTGCAGTTTCTGGTAATGGGCGTTGATTCGGATCATGTCTTCACCTCGTTTGCGGGTCGGTTCCAGACCCTATTCGCCGCAATCCAGACCATCGATGGATATGCGGGCCGTTTCTTTAAAAGTGGCCATCACAATATAGGAACGTGTGCCTTGCACGCCCTTTAATCCGGTAATCCGTTCCCTGATCAGATGATCCAGATCCTGGGGCGCGGATACCCGGACTTTGACCAGGTAGCCGTCCTCGCCGGCGATGTAGTGCACTTCCTGCACCTCGTACCAGGTAGAAAGTTCTCCGGGCAGCGCATCTCCCGCTTCAGGGTGGACTTTAATGTGAATGAAGCCGACCAGGCTTCGGCGAAACCGCTTCGGATTAAGACGGACCTCGTAGCCGTCGATGAATCCGAGTTTTTCGAGTTTGCGGATGCGTTCCAGAACCGCCGACGGAACGAGCCCTACCTGTCGGGCCACTTCTACATTGGGAATACGGGCCTTGTCCTGCAAAATTCTTAGAATTTTAAGGCTGATTTCGTCTATCATCACCGGATTGCCCCCTTTATCCGGCATATATTCATTATAATATGGCTAGTCAAGAACAAAGTTCAGCGATATTGATGTAATTACGTTAAATATTCATTTGGCGTTGTCGCCGGGCCCCTCTCGATCGGAACCTTTCCCCTGTGAGCATACCTTCCGACATTCGCGCCACAAGTGCAGGCTAAACCCGAAGGTCAGGGCAGCACTGATCAGAATCACCAGGCTGGCAGCGAAAAACGAGAGAATGAATTCGAAAGGATTCGTAAGTTTGTACACCGACCGCAGCAGTTCGATGCCGAACCACAGGAAAAACAGACCGGCCAGAGTCAAGCCAATCAATTTCAGTATTCGCAGTATTCGCATGGGCGCCTTGAAGAAAATTCAATATCGGATTAAAGTGCCGTTGTCGCGGTTATCGTTTCCATAGCAGATTCATTGCTTGTATGGAATCCACCCTTCGCCCATACTCGGTTCCGGCTGAAGCGACCCGGCCGACAACGCCTTTATTTCGAAGGACAGCATGCAAGAGCAGCAAACGGCTGCGCTCCCGGACGAGACGGCAATCCTCAGAGCGCAACTCGGGGCCCATTTGCGACGTGAACGTATCATGGCCGACGTTTGCGCTCAATTCGACGCGCTCCTGCCGTTTGAAGAGAGGTTGTCGCAATGTATGGGTATCATTGGTGACGCCTATTCGTGCGACGCAGTTTCGCTCTATGTCATTCACGACCCGCCCTTGAAAATATCCAGGGCCGCCCAATGGACGGCCCTGGACCGCCGCTCGACCGCCCTGGATGCGCACATCGCTTCGATCCTGTCCAGCCCTTTCGTGGCCGTGCGACTGGACGCCGATCGGTTCTTCTGCGGCGACGAGGCCCGGCAGGTGTCCGACCGCCGATTGCGGCACACTATGCGGGTATCGAAAACCTCTTCCGTGGTCCTGCTGAATCACGAGAGTCCGCACGCACCGCGCATTCTGTGCGTGATTCAGGATGCAGCTCCGGCGCGCCGATGGGATCCCGCCGACATCGGTATGCTGCTGACGATTATGCGGGTGATCGGCCAGGGTATGAAAGCCGGCATGACCGTCCGACGCCTGGAGGAGGTCGAAAAACTCAACTCTCAAATCGTGGAGTTGGCACCCACGGCCATCTACAGCATCGATCTGGTCAATCGCCGCTTTATCAGCATCAATGAATCCATGTGTCAGGCTACTGGCTACTCACGCGAAGAACTTGCAGCCATGGATCCGGGCGAGCTGTTGACTCCTGAAAGCCGGCAAATTTTTCTCCAGAGGCTCATGGATATGGCCAACGGCCGTTCGGTTTCCAAGAATATTGAATTCCAACTGCGTACCAAGAGCGGAACGTTGGAATGGGGGCATTTTCATATCCGCCACCTGATTGTGGATGGTCGTGTCAGCGGCGCCAATGTGGTCGCGCACATCATCACGGAGCAGAAAAGGGCTCAGGAAGAACTGGCCCGATACGGCCGTCAACTGGAGGCGCTGGTGGAAAATCGCACCAGCGAGCTGACCAGAAGCAACCAGCAGCTGCGCAAGGAAGTCGAGCGGCATACCCAAACGGCGGTCGAACTGCGCAAGCAGTCCGAACGGCTGACGGAGATGAATACGGCGATGCGCGTTCTCCTGGATAAGCGTAATGAAGAACGGATCCGCACGGAAGAGAATATCCGTCTAACCCTCAAGGAGTTGATCGAGCCTTATCTGCAACGGCTCGAAAACAGCGGACTGGGACGCAATCAGCGCCAGTTGATCGATCTGATCCGCCTGAATCTGGAAGAGGTGGTCGGATCTTCGCTGCCCGAAATCTCCTCGGCGTTTTTATACTTTTCTCCCAGTGAATTGCAGATCGTCAATCTGATTCGTAAGGGCAAGTCGACCAAGGAGATGGCCATCCTGCTGAATATATCTCCACGTACGGTGGAAGCGTACCGCAATAATGTGCGCAGAAAACTGGGCCTGAAGAATCGCAAGGTCAATTTGCGGACCTTTCTCTCTTCTTTCAAGTAGCGTCCCGTCGGCTTAGCTCGACTCAGGCGGCTTTAAAATCTGCTCTGGCGCAGCGATCGCCAATCAAGCGGCCGTCACGCACCGTCAGCGTCCGCTGCGCATGGGCGGCGCAGATCGGGCTATGGGTTACCATGACGATCGTACCGCCGGCGTCGTGCAGATGCCCCAGCAAATCCATCACTTCGCCGCTGTTGCGTGAATCCAGATTGCCCGTGGGCTCGTCAGCCAGTAAAATCGGCGGATGGTTGACGATTGCGCGGGCTACTGCGGCCCGCTCTTTTTCGCCGCCGGACAACTGGTTGGGCAGGCGCCGGGCCTTTTCCGCCAAACCGACCTGGGCCAGCGCCTCGAGTGCAAGCGCCTGCTTGCGGGCACGCGGCAGGGATATGGTGACCAGCGGCAGCATGACATTTTCCAG
>DDYQ01000174.1 GCA_002348005.1 Desulfobacteraceae bacterium UBA2230
TCGGCCACCCCGAGGTCTACATCATATTCCTGCCGGCCACCGGCGTGATTTCGGCCATCATTCCGGCCTTTGCCCGCCGGCGCATCGTGGCGTACCCGCTCATCATCGCCGCCGTGGTGATCACCGGATTCGTGAGCTTCGGCCTCTGGACGCATCACATGTTCACGGCCGGACTTCCCGATCTGCCGATGCTCTTTTTCACCGCCGCAAGCTTCATGATCGCACTGGCCGCCGGCACTCAGGTCTTCGCCTGGATCGCGACCCTGTGGGGCAGCCGCCCGCGCTACAGCGTCCAGATGCTGTACATACTGGGTTTTTTCATCATTTTCGTAAACGGCGGTATGACGGGGGTGATGGTGGCCACCATGCCCTTTGACTGGCAGGTGCACGATACCAATTTCGTGGTCGCCCACTTTCATCATGTGCTGATCGGCGGCGCCGTCCTTCCCTTCCTGGCCGGCCTGCACCACTGGCTGCCCAAACTCTCCGGCCGGATGTTCAGCGAACGGTGGGGCCGAATCGGGTTCGGCCTGGTCTTTCTGGGCTTCAATATCACTTTTGTGCCGATGTACGTGATCGGGCTCTTCGGGATGCGGCGGCGCATATACACCTATCCCGAAGGCTTGGGCGTCGACACGCTCAACCTGATCTCGAGCGTCGGGGCCTACCTGCTGGCCCTGGGATTCGCCGCCGCGCTGCTGAACCTTTTATGGAACAGCCGGCGGGGCGCTCCGGCAGGCGACAACCCCTGGAACGACGGCTCCCTGGAATGGTCGACCTCATCGCCTCCGCCCCAGTCCGGATTCGATCAACCGCCGGTGGTGCGTGACCTGTATCCCCAGTGGCAGCCGGCCGCAACGGCGGATAGGCCACCGGATCCCTACACGGCGCGTTTGACAACGGTCACCGCAGCCCTGAACAGACGGCCGACCGCCTGGCGCGCCACGCTGGTCACCGACACCACCAATGCCCACCCGCAGGTCCTGCAGCATCTGCCCGGCCCCACGCGCTTCCCTTTCTATGTCGCCGCCGTCATGTGGCTTGCGGCATTCGCATTTTTGTTCAAAAGCTACGTCATCGCGGGCCTGGCCGCGGTCATCAGCGCCGTGATGATCGGCCGCTGGGTTTGCCGTGAACCGGATTTCGCCCCGGACGAAATGCGGGAGCTCTCCGCCGAGCTGCCCCTCCCGCTGATCGGCAGCGGCCGGCAGTCGACCGCCTGGTGGGGCATGGTCGGATTGCTGGCGATCCTTTTCACGGTTCTGGGCGCCCTCCTGTTCACCTATTTTTACCTGCGGCTGTACTCCGGTGCCTGGCCGCAGGCCGGGCTGCCGCTGCCGGAGCTGCCCCTTTCCATGTTGGCCTGCGGGTTGCTGGCGGCAGCCGGCGCGGGGCAGGGTTTCAACTCCTGGGCGTGGCGCCGCGACCGGCGGGCATGGCTGGTTGCGGGCATGTCGGCAACGATCCTCATCGGGCTGGGTTTCATCGGGGCGGCTCTGGCGCTCTTGCTGAGCGCGCCGTTCCTGCCGACGGCCAACGCTTACGCCTCGGCCGTATTCACCATCCAGGGCTTCGTTCTGCTGATCGCCCTCACCGGCCTCGCCATGCAGACCGGAACCCTTCTCCGGGTCCACCGGCTGAAGGAACCGCTGGCGGCGCCGCGGCTCATGCTCTGGCTTCAGAATACGGAACTGTTCTGGTTCTTTGTCGTCGGCGCGGGCCTGGCCGGTTTGCTGACCATTTTCGTCACGCCCCACGTGCTGTAGGAGAAATGGTATGCCGGAAGCGACGAGACCTTCAACCCACGCCCGGCCGGTCTGGCGGCGCTGGTTTGCCTTCCTGGGCGGCGGTTTCGCCTGGACGTTTCACTTGCTCACGATCTATGCGATCGGGGAATTCGGTTGTGTGGGCGGGTGGGACCGCGCCTCCTACTTGGGCATCACCGCTGTCGCCTGGATGCTGATGATCGTCAGTGTCGTGTCGGTGATGCCGGCGGTCGCCGCCACCTTCGTGGCCTATCAGGACCGGCGCCGGGACGCACAGCGAAAAGAGCCGGCCGAGGAAGACGAAGGAGGGGAATACCTGTCACGCTTCGGCTTCATTCTGAGTGCGCTGTTTACTCTGATCATCCTCGTTGAAAGCCTTCCGATTTTCGCCTACCTGCACAGTTGCGCGCCCCATTGACAGACGCGCTGTCCCCGTCTTGCCCGACGTGGACAATTTTTCAGTTCCGTCCGAGCGGCTCAGACCCGCCGCCGACAGCCGCCGTCACCTCCCGGCCGGTGGCGGCAGGCGTAGGCTTGTGGCCGAACAGCCGCCCGATGGCGCTGAACAGGCTCTTGATTCCCCGCCAGAGTTTCGGCAGCACCCAGAAGAGCAGTATCAGGAACGCCGCCAGCATAACGATGAACAGCCAGGGATGACGCAAGGCCATCCACAAACCGCCGACGGCCGCCACATCTTCGAGCACGGAAGCGGTCCAGTTCGTAAACGGCTCGGGCGAGGTGTTGATCAGCACGCGGGAGCCCGCCTTGAGCACGTGACTACTCGCGGCCAGGCCGCCGCCCATAATGCCGGCGGCGACGGCCATCGCGGGGTTGACCTCGCCCAGCGCACCGGCCGCAAGAACGGCCCCGGCAGGGATGCGGATAAAGGTATGCACCGCGTCCCACCCCGAGTCCACCACCGGCGTCTTATCGGCGAAAAACTCGACCAGGTACATCAACCCCGCCGCACCGATGACCAGAGGGTTCATCAACACTTCCAGGTTCGCGGGCAGTACCATGTTGCCGGTGACGCCGAGCAGTCCCAGAACCAGGATCACCGCGTACAGGTTGAGGCCGCTTGCCCAGCCGACGCCCAGGGCCAGCGCAATGGTGCTGGTCAGTTCATTGACGTGTTCCATTTCTCCGCCACCTTCCTGGTTTAATGTAAACACCGTCCTGCGGGCCATCGTGAATGCCGCCGCGCATATTAAAATAGCCGCGGGTCATGGGTTCTGTCAAAACCAAAAATACCCNNCCCCGCCGGTCCGTTTCCGGCGCCGGGACGGCTTAAACGTGGACTGAATGTAATCACTGTATCGCCGTTGTTGCATCTTGTCCCCTGCCGCACTCGGATCGCAGGTAAATTGACGGACCGGCGCTGCCGACAGGCAAAAAACTTGCCTTGCCGAACGGAAATCTTACGTTCAACGAATGCTCGCCTGCTGTGATCCTCTCCTCGATTCTACGGCATATCGACCCCCGGGTGATAACTCTCAAAAAACCTCATCAGCGGACACCCTATGGCCGCCAAGCGAAAAAAAACCCGGTTCCGAACCGTCCGGCGACGGCCCAGGCAGCAAGTGCGCAAACCGGTCGCCGGGCGCCCTGCGCACGTCGTCGGGAGGTCTGTCGGCGGGGCGCGCCAGCGCCTTCGGGGCTATCGTTATGCCACCACGCTGGCCGTGGCCCTGACCGGGTTGCTGCTGCTCGTGTTTGCGCCGCGTGAGGCCACCGCCCCCGTGGACCCGCCGGATGCGTTTACCCCGGCGCCTTTCGAGATGAACCCTTCCGAACGTCCGCCCGAAATAGAGGAGCTGGTTCCCCAGGCGGCCGGCGAACTGCGCAGCGCCATCGACAATCTGATCAGCGGCCTGCTGCTCAATTTGCCCAAATTCGTCGTGGCGGCCTTGATCCTGTTGATCGCCTATGGACTGGCGCGCCTGCTGAGCCGGGTGATCCGCCGGCTTTCCAGGCACTGGGAGCGTGGCGAGGCCATCGGCGTTCTGGTCATGGCGGGTTTCTGGATGATCTCTTTCGGGATCGTTGTCAGTATTCTGGCCGGCGATCTGCGCGCGCTGCTGGGGTCACTGGGCCTGGTCGGTCTGGCACTCTCCTGGGCCTTGCAGACGCCGATCGAAAGTTTTACGGGTTGGCTGTTGAACTCGTTCAAGGGCTACTACCGCGTGGGGGACCGCATCGCGGTGGGAGAGGTTTTCGGCGATGTGTACCGGATCGACGTACTCACCACCACCGTCTGGGAAATCGGCAGTCCCGAGCGACCCGGCACCCACGTGCATGCCGAGCAGCCGACTGGCCGTCTGATCACCTTTCCCAACAATGAAATCCTCACCGGCACGGTGGTCAACCTGACCAAGGATTTCCCCTACGTCTGGAATGAACTGGAAATCATGCTGGCGGGCGAATCCGATGTGGAGTACGCGCTTTCCGTTTTTGGAGAATTGGCCCATGAAGCGCTCAAGGACCACATGCAGGTCCCAGCGCAGCGCTATGCCGCCATACTCCAGGCGCGCGGTCTCGATGCTTCCGTACCGGATCGGCCACAGCTGTATGTTTCGCTGGCCGAAGACGGCGTCCTGTTGACCTTCCGATATCTGGTAAAAGCGCGACAGCGGCGCCACATGCAAAGCGAACTGGTCCGCCGGATTCTGTCCGAATCTCAGAAAGCAGCGCATGCCGGCCGGATTCTACCCTATCATCCGCGCCGCCAGGTGCAAATGATCGATGAGACTGGCCGACCGGTTGGCAAGGGCGCCGGAGGATGACTGCGGGGTCAAAAACCTTTACAAGGTGGCAAGCAGTTCATCCATCTGCCGCTCCACGAATTGACCGCACCGCCCTGGAACTTGATTTCAGTCGAATTCCGTGGCACCTTGAGCGTGAGCGCTTCTGGCACATCCGTTGCTTTGATTTGTGGAAAAGAGGCCCTTCTGAAACCGGGCGGTCATCGAACCCCTGTCCCTGCGTACACTTCCGGCACCTTCTGATTTCCGTATCCAACACTTTTCTCGCCGCTTTGGTCTGACGGATCACCACATTGCGGGCGCGGTTGCTTGGCCCTGCAGCAGCATGCGAAGGAGGATATCATGACAGCTTCAACGCAAACCATTGCCATTCTGACCGGCGGCGGCGACTGTCCCGGGCTGAACGCCGTGATCCGCGCCGTGGTGCGCAGCGCCGTGCTGCGCCACAACTGGCGCGTCATCGGCATCGAGGACGGGTTCGACGGACTGGTCGGCGAGCCGCGCTGGCGCGAGCTGACGCTGGAGTCGGTGCGCGGCATCCTCCCCCGTGGCGGGACGATCCTCGGCACCAGCAATCGAGGCAATCCGCTGGCTTATCCGGTCCGCACCGGACAGGGGGTGGTGCTGACGGATGTCTCTGCCGAGGTCGTTGCCAATTTCCGGGCGCTGGGGGCCGACGCGCTGATCGCGGTGGGCGGCGACGGGACGCTGAAGATCGCCCGCCGCCTGCAGGATCTGGGCATGCCGATGGTCGGCGTCCCCAAGACGATTGACAACGACCTGCGCGGCACCGACGTCACTTTCGGCTACCACACCGCCGTCGATGTGGTGACCGAGGCGCTCGACCGGCTGCACACCACGGCCGAGAGCCACCATCGGGTCATGGTGGTCGAGGTGATGGGGCGCGATGCCGGCTGGATCGCGCTGGAAGCGGGGCTCGCCGGCTCGGCCGACGTCATCCTCATCCCCGAGATCCCCTTCGACATCGCCGTCGTCGCCCGCAAGTGCCTCGAGCGCAGCAAGGTCGGCAAACGCTTCACCATCATCGCCGCCGGCGAGGGGGCCCGCCCGGCCGGGGGGAAACAGTTTGTCGACCACGTGGTGGCCGACTCGCCCGACCCCATCCGCC
>DDYQ01000147.1 GCA_002348005.1 Desulfobacteraceae bacterium UBA2230
GGGCAACCAGCAGGCATCGGTGCAGATCAGCGATCTGATGTCATTTCCGATTCATTCGGTTGCCCCCGACACACGCATGTCCGAAGTGGCCCACATCCTGCGCGATAAGGGCTGCACAGGGCTGCCGGTGATCGAGAACGGCCGGTTGGTGGGCATGATCTCGCGGCGCGATTTTCAGAAACTGCGCAACCAGTCCCAGCTCGCGAAGCCGGTGAGCGCTTTCATGCACCGCGACGTGATGACGATCGAACCGGGCAAGAGCCCCCTACAGGCGGCGCGAACCATGATTCGTCACGACATCGGACGGTTGCCGGTCGTGGCCGAGGGAGAGGTGATCGGCATCGTGACCCGTTCCGATGTAATGCACTACTTCTACGATCTGTTGCCCGAGTAAAGGGATGGTAAGCGGCAGTTCCTGCTTCATCCCGCCTTCGCCTGCAAGCCGCCCCGATTTGCGCAATCAGATTCTCCCCGGCCATTCTTTGCGCAACCACTCAGCCAACCGCGCGAGTCCTTCGCTCGTGGAGACTTGGGGCGCGTAACCCAGATCGCGCTTGGCGGCGCTGATATCGAACCAGTGAGCGGTGGATAGTTCGCGCGCGACAAAACGCGTCATCGGTGGTTCCCCTTTAATGCGGAACGACGCGTACAGCGCCTCGCAAAGGGCGCCGATCGTCCAGGCCAGCCACGGTGCGATGCGCCTGCGTACCGGCGGCAGGCCGCCGCACTTCAAAATGGCATCGATCATCTCCCAGAGCGCAATGGGGTCGTCCTGGCTGATAAAATACACCCGGCCCGACAAGGCCGGATTCTGGCGCAGAG
Organism: Desulfobacteraceae bacterium UBA2230; assembly: GCA_002348005.1. Next base: position 823 of record DDYQ01000147.1, read on the forward strand.
CCGCCTCGGCCAGCACGTGCGCCCGGGCGGCGTTGTCGATATAGATTGTATCCACCCGGTTGGCTCCTTCACCTATCCGGCGCAGGCGCTGTGCCCGGGAGATAATGCGCGGTGCCAGATGCGGATCGCCCGGCCCCCAGATCAGGTGCGGCCGCAGCACCACGGCCGTCAGGCCCTGGCGGGCGGCTTGCAGGACCGACTGCTCGGCTATGGCTTTGGTACGAGGGTAGGCGGCCGAAAAGCGCGAAGGATAGGGCGCCGATTCATCCACGCCTTCCATGTTTCCCCCGTGGAAGATCACGCTGGGCGAACTGGTGTAAACTAGGCGCTTTACCTTCCGGCGACGGCAGGCGTCGATGACATTTCGGGTGCCGATCACGTTGACCGCCTGGAAATCCTTCTCACGGCCCCAGACGCCTGCCTTGGCAGCCACATGGAAAACGGCCTCCACGCCGGTGCAGGCGGCCGTGACCGCCTCGCGATCGGTCAGGTCCCCCTGGAATTGTTCCACCGCCCAGGACGACAACTGCGGATAAAGGGTACGCGAGAAAGAGCGAACCTTCTCGCCCTGATCCACCAGGCGCCGCACCAGCGCGCTGCCCAAAAAACCACCGCCGCCGGTCACCAGTACAATGCGTCCGGACACCGTCACCCCCTCAGCGCAGGCGCTTTTCAGCCCAAAGGGCCAGTTTTTCGCGGAAGATCTTGGAATTGTGTCGGATGTCCACCGGAAAGCGCCGATGGATCAGGAAGGTGTCGATCGCTTCGGTCAATACATTGGTGCGGGCCATTTCGCGCAGTTCGTTCAGGAGTGCTTGGCGATCAACCGTGCGCTGATCGGGCTCCAACTCGACGCAGATCACCGGGCGTTGGCGCGGCGGACGGCCCACGCCCACCAGGGCACTGCGGAATACGGCCGGGTGGTTGTTGAATACCGCCTCGCAGGGAATGGTGAAGAGGGTTTTCAGGGGTGTCACGACGCGATGATTCTTGCGGCCGCAAAACCAGAGTCGGCCCTTGCTGTCGAGCCACCCGAGGTCGCCCATACGGTGCCAGATGCGGTCCCCATCCTGGATTTTGGAAAGGGCCGTGTCGCGGGGGCGATCGAAATAGCCGCGGGTCACAATATCGCCGCTGACCACGATTTCACCGATCTCACCTTCGGGAGAGAGCACCACTTCGGACCATTCTTCAATCGGCTGATCGCTGATCGCCATGATCCGGATGAGAACATCCTTTATCGGTCGGCCCACGCACATGCCGAAACCCCTTTCGCTCAGGCGTGCGGTTTCGGACAGGATCTCCCGGCTGCCGAACGAGGAGACCGGCATCGCCTCGGTGGCGCCGTAGCCGGTGTGAATTTCGCTGTCTTCTTCCAGCATGGCGCTGAACCGGGCGATGGTGGCCGGAGCCGCCGGCGCACCGGCCGAGATGACGCGCTTGAGCGAGGTCAGCTTGATATTCTGCTCCTGGCCGTAGCGGCCTACCCGATTGAGCAGGGCCGGCGAGGCGAACATGTTGCTGACGCCGTGGTTGAGCACCGCCTCGATGATTTTTTTGGGATCGACCTGTGCCGGCCGCGTTGGATCCATGTCGGGAATCACCGCGGTCATGCCCAGCGCCGGGTCGAAAAGGGCGAAAAGCGGAAAAGTGGCCAGATCGATTTCATCCGGCGAGATGCCGAACTGCTCGCGGATCAGGCGTACCTGGGCATCGAAGACGCCATGGGTATAAACGGCCCCCTTGGCCGGCCCGGTACTGCCGGTGGTAAAGAGAATGGCGGCCATCTCATCGCGGCGCGTCTCGGCGATGGGATAAGCCTTCCAGGGCAGGTGACGCACATCCTTGAGGCGCAGGCCGCGCCAGAACCAGCGCCGGCCGACGGTCACGGCCGTACGTACGCTGCGGAAGGCAGCCGGTTTCAAAACCTTCAACACATGCGCCTGCGGGATGCCGATCATGGCCTGGGCACGGCTCTCCTGCAGGCAGGCGAGCATGCGCTCGATGCCCATGCCCGGATCGACCACCACCGGCACGGCCCCGACCTTGAACAGGGCGAAAGTCAATACGAAGAACTCCAGACTGGGGCGGACCATCAAGATGGTGCGGATGCCTCGGCCGATGCCGGCCCGCTCCAGTCCGTGGGCGAAACAGTCCGATTCACGTTCGAGCTGGCGAAAAGTGAGGTGTGAATAAGCGACCCGGCCGTTGGCATCGCGCGCGGCGGGAAAGACCACGGCTCTCCGGAACGGCTGAATGCGGGCCATGGTGCGAAGGCAGTGGGCGACGTTGACAGAGGGGGGCGGGTCGGTCGCAGTCCGGGCGGCAAAATCATTCATGACCGGTTCCAGTATCATTCGACGGGATGATTGCGCAAGAAGGCCGACATGGCATCGACGATCCGATCCGGCTCGTCTTCGAGCAGATAATGGCCGGCCGCTTCGAACCATCGGGCTTCGGCATGCGGCCATAAGCGCCGCCATGCCGCGTAATAATCGCGGTCGAATACGAAATCGTGGGCGCCCCACAGCAGCAGGACCGGGCGTTGACCGATCCGGTTCAGATTCCGCTCCACGCGGGCGACAATCGCACCGCTGGGGTCCAGCGGACCCAGCGGGATATCCTGGACGAATTTGAGAGTGGCCAGGCGGTGGGCCGGGCAGTTGTACGGCGCGAGCAGTCCTGCTTTGACGTCGTCGGGCAATCGCCGGAAGGGGGCCATGATGACGGCTCCCCGGGCAAAAAGATTGAGCTGCAGCACGAGCCGTTCGATCACCGGGTGGGGATGCCGGATGATCCGCAGGCGCCGCGGAATGGATTTGCCGCGCGGCGGGAAAAATCCGGACGTATTGGTGATCACGATGCGCGCCACCTGATCCAGATGATCGAGCGCCCAGGCCAGGCCGATCATTCCGCCCCAGTCGTGCAGCACCAGGGTCAGGGGCCGGCTGACGTTCAGGTGATGCATCAGGGCGGCCAGGTCGGCGACCCGGTTCGCCAGACGGTAGCCGTAGCGTTCGAGGGGCGGTTTGGCGGATAACCCGCAACCCATGTGATCCGGAACGATCACGCGGTACTTTTTCCGAAAGGCGGTCACCAGGTTGCGGAAGTAAAAGGACCAGGTGGGATTGCCATGCAGCATCACCAGGGGTTCGCCCTGTCCCTCGTCCAGGAAGTGGTACTGGAGCCCGTCGATCGGCAAATAATGCGAACGAAAAGGGTAGAGGCGCTCAAAGCGCGCGCGGTCGATAGCCGGAGCGGGCCGCATCACCACTCGACCCCCAGCATGATGCAGTTCAGGCCGGAGCCGATTCCCAGAAACCCGACCAGGTCGCCGTCGCGCAGAACCCCCCGTTCGGCGGCGATCGCCGCCGTAATGGGCAGCGATACGGTCCCGATATTGCCCAGATAACGGAACGTGGTGAAATCCTTGGCCGCGTCCATTCCGATGCTTTCCAGAATCGTGCGCTGGTGGGCGGAACCCACCTGATGGCAGATCACCTTGTCAGGCTTGTCCGCCGGCCATCCCATCTCTTTTTTGAAATCCCGGTAAGTTTCGATTCCCAGGGCCACCCCATGTTTAAGCACCCCGACCGAATCGGTCTGCATGACCAGCGGCGCGCTGGCCGGAATACCCGAATCCGGTCCCCAGGTGCAGAGGCGGTGAAAACGGGTCGCATTGCGGATCACGCCCCCCAGCAGACGGGGTGTCCCGCGAGCGGCTGCCGAAGTGCCGAGCACCATGGCGACAGCCCCCGAACCGCCGGTGAGGGTGGCGATGGAGGTTTTGAAAAGCTCCATATCACAGGCTTGATTGAGTCGCTCGATGGTGGATTCGACGATCTGACGGGACGATTCGCACGAGACCACCATTCCGGCCCGGATCTGGCCCAGGGCGAGCGCATTGGCGATCTGGAGCGTGCCGTTGAGGACTCCCAGGCAGGCGTTCGAGAGGTCGAATACCTGCGCTGCGGGAGGGATTCCCAGACCGTGCGCGACTGCGCAGGCCGTGGCCGGTTCAAGGTTCTCCCGACATACGCCGCCGTAGATCAGCATATCGATCTTCCCGGCGGCAATGCCGGCAGCCGTCAGTGCCTTGCGGCCGGCGGCGATGGCGCCGTCGGAGAGTTTGAAATCGACATCCCAGAAACGCCGTTCAGTGATGCCGGTCAAGGCGGCCAACTGGCCCGGGGCAATGTGCAGCTTGCGATAAACCGGCCCAAGGCGCGTCTCCAGATCCTCTGAGCTGATCACATTGGGCGCCAGTTCATATCCGATTCCGGCAATGACGATGTCATCGTAACGCATAAGCAGGGACAACCTTCAAACCTGCTGGGTTGCAGGCAACCATTCTGTTCATAACCAAGGTGAACGCTGAAAACGGGTGGCGGTGTTCGGCCGATTCCTTGCGTTCAGTTTCCGCCTTTAAACCGGCATCGTCCGGGATGTACGGTCTTTTCCGGTGCCATCAACTTAAGCGCCGACGTTCACCAGCCGCACCCCGAAATTTTCCATTTTATAAATGCAGCGGCCGTCAACATACAACCAACCGTCGGCTTGAATGGCCGGTTCTTCTCCTTCTTCAACCGCCGTGATGACCGCATCCACCCGTACAAGCCGGTCGCTTGGGACCACCTGGCCGCGATATTGCCAGCGGTGCGCCGGCCCGACCCGCCACTCGAAACGGTGCGAGCCGGCCAATTGCGGCCAGCGGGCCAGGGCGGCGTATTTGACCAGCTGGAGGAAAGATTCCACCCCCAGAGAGCCCGGACAGACCGGGTCTTGAAAAAAATGGGCCTTGAAGAACCACTCTTGGGGATCGACGTTTTTGCTGCCGCGCACCCAGCCCAGTCCGTACGGTCCGCCCTTCGGGTCGTGGACTTCGATACAATCGATCGTGCGCAGGGCCTTGGCCGGCAACTGCAGCCCGCCGGCTTCAAAAATCACACCCCCCGGCCTCTCTTCCGGGATGATGGGCGCCGTATCGATCAGCCTTTGATTGGGTCGGGTCAGCATAGGCGATGCCGCAGGTTCGCTGACATTATCGCGCAGCCCCACCTGGTTGGAGAGCGCTTCGGCAGTGAAAAAACCGAAGTAGGTGTTTCCGGAGTAAATTTTGCGGTCGGCTGCCCACACCTCGAAATCGAAATGCTCGATGATCATGTCGGCCGCTTCGGACACCTTGGTCAGGCGCGTGCGCATGGTCAGGGTCCCCACACGCGGTCCCACAACGGCATGAATTGCGGCCGCTCCGCCCAGGTTGCGGAATTTGAGATCCTTTGCGCTGTGCAGGGCCGACCCCAGGTAGGCCGCCAGCCATCCGCACGGCTGCAGGGCAATTTCCAGCAGCACGCAAAACGGCATACCGCCGCTGCGGTCCGCGGAGAAGTACCAGGCATCGGCCGGTACATCGTATTCGGCTTCGACCCAGCCGCCGGGTCTCAGCACCCAGGGCTCGGGGGCGATGCGCGTGATGCGGTCGATGAAGCAGTATGGCGGCCCTGGCAGGCGCGCGATGACGCGGCGATCATCGAAGATTTGGTATTTCGGCCCGAACGCCAGGGATGGGCGGCCCACGGCGAATTGCAGGATATCCTCCCGGCTGTACAACGGGGCGCCGGAAGGGAGGGGTCCAGAGGTCGCGGCCGCCGGACGCGACTGCCAGAAGCGTTCGATCGCTTCGCGCGTCAAATGACTCAGCTGCATCGACATGTCTTTGAAGAAAACGATGTAGCGCCCATCGGCGTACATGTGGGCATCGGCCAGTACGTAGGGTTCGGGATGGTAGCCGATTTCCTTGAGTTCCACTTCGTAGTGGACGTGACGGGTCCGCGGGGTGACCGGGCCGCGGCATTTCAGGCGGCAGGCCACCCCGGGCACGGGCTCATAAGCCGCAGCGCGTTCATCGCTCACCCAGCCCAGGCGCAGCAGGAGAACGCGCAGGGTGTGGGCGCAACACTCGTACATCAGGGTGCCGGGCATGAC
>DDYQ01000237.1:0-9870 GCA_002348005.1 Desulfobacteraceae bacterium UBA2230
AGCAGCGCACCTCGATCTGCAGGCCGTAGTCTCTTTTGCCGTCGCGCATGCCCGGAATGCGGTCGTTGTGCAGGATGGCCATGTACTGAAAGGCATTCACGCCGGCCAGTTCCTCTTCAAGCACCACCGTGGCCTTGCGCACCAGAGCGATACGCTCGCGCGTGGCTTCGCCGATGACGCGCGCCACCAGGGCCGGGCCGGGAAACGGCGGACGGTTGTAAATCTCTTCGGGCAGCCCGAGGGCCTTGCCCACGACCCGCACCGCGGGTTTACGCAGTTGGATCACCGGCTCGATGACAGTGTAGCCGTACTCCCTGTCGGTGTCGATGCCCAGCTGGGCCAGTATATTGTGCTGCCGCTTGATGCCGGCCACGGTTTCCTCGACATCGGTGTAGATGGTGCCCTGGAGCAGGTAGCGTGCGCCGCTCTCTTTCACCAGGCGCGAAAAAACGGTTTTGTAAAATGTGTCGGTGATGGCCTGGCGTTTTTCTTCGGGATCGGTTCTGCCCTTCAAGGCGTCGAAAAATTCGTCGCGGGCATCCACTATCGTGACCGGCGCACCGCACCGCTGCAGAATATCCACCACCCGCCGGGGCTCGCCCTCGCGCATCAGGCCGTTGTCGATGAAAAAGGTTTTGAGCCGGTCTCCCAGGGCGCGGTGAGCCAGCATGGTGACCACCGACGAATCCACGCCGCCCGACAGCGCATTCACCGCCGTACCCCCGCCGACCTGGGCCGCGATGGCGGCGCACTGCGTGTCGATGAACGTCTGCGGATTCAGCGCATCAAGTTTTATTTCCGTTACCTGCATCCGAGTTTATCCTCCCATTTGAATTTGGCCCGCTTTCGCCGAGCGGAATCTTGTGTATCAAGGTTTAAGGCGTACTGCAATTGGAGAGCCGTTCCCGTCTTCCGCTGTCGAACCGTGCGCGGGCTCCGGACGCCGACCATCGCTGCCGGCATGCGGGTGACGCGTTGGGTGAGCGTAATTTGATTTCAGGCGCCGCTCAGTTTGAACTTTGCTGGGGCTCACAGCGTCCCGGTTGGAACCGCTGCGTCTTCGCCGAGCAGGACCTTGGAGAAAAAAGCGCGCACCCTGTCTTGCGCCTCAGCCGGAAATCCCCCATGGCCTGCCCCCCTGACGGTAATGAAATAGCTTGGCACACCGGCTCTGTTCAGCGCGTGGTCCAGACGGAGAGCCTGATCGTAAGGAACGGTCGGGTCGGCTGTGCCATGGATGGTGAGCACCGGCGGATCTCCCGGGGACACATAGGTGGTAGGCGAAGCCGCCCGGGCTTTTTCGAAATTGTCGGTCAGGACGCCGCCGATCAGCAGGGCTTCAGGCGCCATAGGGCTGGAACGGTCGATATCGCCGGGTAGGCCGATAAGGCTGGGAATCTCCGTCACCCCGAAGTAGTTGACCACCCCGCACACCCGGCTGCTCACCCCCTCGTGGGGCCCAACGTCGCCTTCGAGCTCCGGCACATCGCCGGAGACCCCCAGCATCAGGGCGAGATGCGCACCGGCACTCCGGCCCCAGGCGGCGATGCGCCCGGGGTCCAACCCGTACTTGCCGGCATGCGCCCGAATCCAGCGGATGGCCGCCTTGCTGTCGTGAATCTGCGCCGGCCAGATCGCCTCGCCCGACAGCCGGTACCCCACCGATATGCCGGCATACCGCCCCTCGCGAACGAAAGGCATCAGCTGAGCCGCACCATCTGCCTTGTCGCCCCACAGCCAGCCGCCGCCGTGGAAAAACACGATGACCGGCAGTCGGTCGGAGCCGGGTGTTTTCGGCAGATACAGGTCGAGCCGTTGTCGGGGGTTGTCGGTTGCAGCATAAGGAATGTCGAGTTCTAATCGGATCGGTTCCCGGCGCAGTTCTTCCAGCGACATCGCGCCCGCGTCCAGCCCTCCCGCACCGGCCGGGGTGCCGACAGCGAACAGGCCGGCGAGGAGTGCGATAGCGATCAGTGCGCTGCGGATCAGGGGGCGTGTCATGTTTTTCTCTTGTTTTTTTCCATGAATACCAAAGATAGTTTTTCCGATACCTTTACATGCTTAAAGGCCCGATAGCCATTCTTCCCGTAGAAGTACAGATTTCTTGCGCTCTTTTGACCCGTGAACAGTTCGTACCGTTCTGCATCCGGAAATTGCCTTTCGGCTGCATTCAACAGCCTTGTACCGATCCCGCGATTCTGGAAATCGGGGTGTACGATCAACTTGCCGATATGGCCCGATTCCCTCGCCAGGAAGGTTCTGACCGAACCGATGATTCGGTTGTCGATCTCGGCCTTCAAAAAGATCTGGGATGCAAATTCGGACCGTATGTCGTCCATTGTCTGGCGCAGCGGCGGTATCGAAAAATCACCGATCAGTTCCGCTTCACTGATATAGGCAAGCTTCTGAAGTTCAAGGATTTCTTCAGCATTTTCAATTATCGCCCGCTGGACGGTGACAGCGTTCATCGGTTTCGTTGTTCTCCTCATCGCCGGAAGATGCCGCGCAGCGGACGCTATCGGCATGCATCGATGTCGGTGATCATGCGCCGGTCAAGTCACCCACTCACCCGCCACGTCCACGTCTCAAGCAGGCACGCCGCAGCGGGTCCTGGTCAAGAGCGGCGGCACACCCACGGCAGCGTTCAACTTCCTTGTCGCCCCCATGGCATTGAGAGACGCTGCGGGCGACACGTTTTTCATTGGCTGCACCCCCTGAGGTCGATCGGCCAGACGTCGACCACTTCCGTGCCCCTTGTGAGAAAGTAGCGGTCGAAGAGATTCACGGTCGGATCGCAGTGGGACGTCACAAGCTCCAGAACGGTTCCGATGCCGGGAGCCTCGACGCTGCCGGGACAGGAGATCTTTCCGTACTCATCGCCGAACCAGTCGTACGTCATCCCGGCATACGCTGCGCCGAGCACCTCCGGCACGCCCCCATCCCTGTACAGCGACTTCAAACCGGCGTCCACCGTGACAAAACCATTTTGATTGGTGCTGACCACGGTCGTGAGCAGGCGCAGGGCCGGGTCAAACGGCCTGAAGCGCGTCGGGTCCTCGGCCGATCCTATCCCAAGATACTCCGCGTCCATGCAGGCATACGATCCGACCTGGAGTTCCGTGACCTCGGGAACGGCAAGATCGATGTCGAACGTTCCGGTACCGGAGGAACTGAAGATCGAGCATGTTTGCACAAGGGCCTGCAGCTGGCGGAAAACAACGACCGCTTCCTGCAGGCAGCTGTGCGAGGCGGCCGTCCTGGCAGCATACGAACGGATATGTTGCACCTGGCCGGCGTATGCCTGAATTCCCCTGAGCCGCAGCGCAGGCCGGGAAAGAATGTCGCGCGCCAGGCCGGGCGCATCGGCCGGTCGAACCCCGGTCCGGTGGTGGCCGACGTCGATGTCGAGGAGAATGTCCATCGACAGCCTCTTTTCGCGCAATGCCGCATCGAGCATTTCCACGGCATCGCGGTGGTCGACGACCGTCATCAGGGAAGGCGCTGCGGGCAGCATTTCGACAAGCCTCCTGATCTTTTTCGGCGTCGCCACCGGCCCGGTGACCAGGATGCCGTCGAGGCCGGCCTTCACCAGCGCCTCGGCTTCGGAGACTTTGGCGACGCAGACGCCGACGGCTCCGGCTTCGACTTGCCTTCGCGCCAGAGGCGAGCACTTGTGCGTCTTGGCATGCGGGCGCACGCGCTTGCCGGCGCGCCGGACAGCGGCCTGCATCTTCTGAAGGTTGCGCTCCAGGATATCCACATCGAGCACCAGGCAGGGGGTGTCGAGATCGCCTTTGTGACGGACTGCAGGGTTCATTCGGCTTTCCTTTTTCCGGCGCTCACCATCCGCCGGGAGGTGTACGCACAAAGCAGCGCCGCGCATCGGCGCCAGCAACTGGTCATATGCCCTTTTGCTTTTTCATCGCTTCCACCACCTGGCGGACGTCCGACAGGCATCATCTTCCTTTTGGATTCTCCCGGGCGCAATTGCATTTTCCTGATTTTTTTTCCGAGGCGATTTTCTCGAAAATCAGAGAACGATCGTTGCGCGTGTAATCCCTTTCAATATCGCTTTTCGTGTATTTAAAACAGTAGCACACCAGATCGTCAGCATCGAATTCTTTTCGTTTTGGGTACTCTGGGTCGATTGCCATCATTTTCCACCCCGCAGATTGAGATCCCCCATCGACGCCGCGGCGTTGCGCTGTGTCGCGCCGGTCGCATACCCGGCATACGGGGTTATGCACGCCACCGCCTTCTTCATTCAACTTTCCGCAACCTGCCTTCCCTTCATGGCAACCAGGCCGATCCATCTTCCGAAGGCAGCCCCCATACGCCGGCAAAAACCCTTTCGTTTTCCCGACGCCACGCCAGTGCGGCAAATGCCGCCACGCATCCCATAAGGTGTACCGATGGGAGCACGCGGAACGGTGTGTCGGCAGNNTCGCTTCACACAGGCAAAGATAGGCAACCGCCCCGCTGGCCACGCCGGAGAGTCCGCCATAACGGGCGATTTCGGGAGATGCCAGCAGAAACATCGGGCCGGGCATCACGGCGGCAAGACAGCACACAAACCAGAAGCTTCGGTATCCGGCGGCTTCGATTTTCCAGCCCGCCAGACCCAGCACCAGCACATTCCAGTAGAAATGACTGGCCGAAAAGTGGACCAACGGCGCGGTCAGGATCCGCCAGGCTTCTCCATTCAGAATCCCCTGCCGGTCATAGGCCAGCAGATCCGACACCTCCGGCCAGCAGTAAGCGATCCACGCAGCCAATGCGAAGAACAGCGTAATGACCGGAATCCGGCGTGCTATCGTTTCCTGCTGCGCCATAACGCCATTCCTCCAAGTCCTATCAGGAGCACCGCAAACCCGCCGCCCAGGCTGCCGCCACCGGTGTACCCGGGTTTATGCTCCACCATGTATTCTTGAGGCATCTCTTTCACTTTGGCATGAAACCGGCTTAACTGATCCTGGAGGTTTGCAACCAGGTCATCGGATGCTGTACGGAACCCGTTCAACGAGTCGATTCGAAGTTGTTCGTTCAGGTTCACCAGAGTCGCCGTCCCCTTGATGTGGCTTAACCCCGGGGCCCGGAAAAGCATCTTTCGGCTGGCGATGTCGTATACCGCGGCATCGAGCATCGTGCTCGTATCGTTTCTTTCACCCTTGATGATGTAGGCGCCCACAATGGTCCAGTAGGAGAGCGACATCAATCCCTCCTCGGTGTGTTGAACCTGATCGTAGGAGAGCAGCGCGATCACATCGACCCCATACATCGTCCGTATCTGGTCCAGGTTCGCGAATCCCCCGCCCCTGGTGAGATAGACAGAGGGGATGACTGCGATGTCCTGCACGAAGGGTAGCTTTCGGAACTCGGATGAAATCCTGTCCATCAGATCGATCTTCTCCTTCTCGCCCAGCCCGGAGCGGGTCGCCGCTCCGGTGGATTCCGGCACAAAGGCGACGCCGACCCGCAGCGGCAGGGAAAGACGCGGAATCGAAGGAACTTCAACGATATCTTTTTGGGGGTATAGATATTCCACCACGCTGCTGGCGTAGCGGCTTTTCCTGATCCCGAAGAACTCGGCACATCCCGCAAGTGAGCCGACGAGCAAAAAACCGGCAATCAAGAGTACCACCGTGCGCGCTGTCTTCATGTTTCTCCTCCATTTCACGACGAACAGGCTCAACCGTTCGAATAATCGTTTTTAACGCCGACGTCCAGTTCCAACCATTGCGCACCTGACGATCGGGACGTCCCGGCCGCCGGCCGACGACGTGCCAATGCGGCGATTCGGCGCGGCGCGCGCGCCCTGGCGATCCTTCGAAAACGCGGATTGGCCGTTTTTCGGGTCACCAAACCGCTTTAGAGGTCCAGCACAGCGTCCAGCCCGCGGCGGACTCCGACAAGCGTCGATACCTTGCGGATCGCCAGCAGCGCCCCATCGACATAGGGGCGCGCGCTGCTCCCTGAGTCATGACGGATGGACAGCTTCTGGTCGGGCATCCCGAAGATGATCTCGGCACTGATCACGTAACCTGGCAGACGGACGGCGTGCACCTGAGTCCCCAACAGGGTCGCACCGCGGGCTTCTCTTTGCCCCACCGTCTGATCGATCGGCACCGCGGCCTGCGGATGACGCACTTTAGACAGGCGCGCCGCGAGCTCACGGGCGGTGCCGCTCGGTGCATCGACTTTGTCATCGTGCGCGTAGTCGATGATCTCCCAATGGGGAATCAGTTTGGCAGCCGCTTCGGCGAACTTCTGCAACAGCACGACCGTCAGGGCGAAATTGCCGCAGGCCAGAACGCCTAGATTCCGCTTGCGGGCGACAAGGTCGATTTCGGCGAAATCTTCCTCGGCAAGGCCCGATGTGCCCACCACCACGTGAGCGCCCCGCCCGAGAGCGGTGAGCACGTTGGTCCTGGCGATGGCCGGCTTCGTGTATTCGACGAACACGTCGCAGGGGTCGGCAAGCGCCTCACCGGCCGAAGCGTAGACCGGACACGTGAGGCCGGGTTCGCCAAGCACCTCGCCCAGGCGGTGGCCCGCCTGCGTGCGCGAGACCCCGGCAACGAGGTCGATGTCGGCGGTCTTCGAAATTGAGCGCGCCAGTTCGGAACCTGCCCAACCGGTGGCACCGGCCAAACACACCTTGATCGTCATAGAACCCCCTCCTCCTAAATCCGGCCGACGCCCGGGGCCGGAATGCGGCCGGCTGCAGGGCGGTCGCCTGAAACCATTCTTATGCGGCGCCACCGCCATTCTTAACCGGGATATCGAAGTGCAGCACATCTTCGCGTGCTCCCAGTTTCGTGTACAGAGCGATGGCGGCCTTATCGGCGATGTCCGCCTGCACGAAAATGACATGCGCGCCGCGCGCTGCGGCGATCTGCTGAAGCGTTTGAATCAATGCCGTCGCGATCCCCTCCCGCCGGTGCGCAGCGTCGACGGCCAGGTCGTAGATATAGACCTCGCTGCGCTCCTGCTCGAACTTTCTAAGCTCATAGGCCGCAATGCCGCCCACGACCGCGCCGTCCTTCAACGCGGCCAGCGCGATGAAACATTCACTGCCCAGCAGCCGATGGAGGTAGGCTGCGCCGGGCGGATTCCCGCTGTAGGTCTCTACCTCATCGAAGGCCTCGCCGAAGGTCGCCAGCAGGGCCTTCATCAACTCCACCTCATCGGGGAAGAGTTGGTGAATGCGATAGCGGGCCGACATGGACACGGTCACCTCCTGAACTGCCCAACGCTGCCGTGAGCGGCCGCCCCTGGCGCATTGTGCAGCGGCCCAAAACGATGCCCCGGGCCGTCGCTCCCCTGGGGATCAAGCCCGCGAGGACGACCCGCCGGCCTCTCGAAGCACCCCGTTCAGCAGCAGTGCAAACCCGATCAGCCATGCCGTGAATGCGGCGACATGCCCGCCTTCCCAGCGGCTCCGCAGCTGGGCGTACGCTTGAACCGCCTCGTTGGGGCCGTCGCGAAGCGCCTCGAACCAGGCGGCGTTCACCGGCTGGACCACCAGAAACCACAGGATAAGGGAGAGACCAAGACAGATGGTTCCGGCCAGCGTGGAGCGGAACGCAGCGCGCGCGCGAATGCGCCACAGCAGTCCGGCCGCGAACAAGAGCGCGAGCACCTGGATGGGCCCGCCAATCAAACCATAGAATCGGTAGAGCGTGCTGGTGACCTGCATATAGAACTCGGGCGCGTACTGCACCCGCACCGGAAGCTCCAGCAGGTGCGCGCCGCCCATCACGAGGCCCAGGGCAGCCAGAAGAAGGGTGGCCAGCCACCAGAACCGTGTCAACATGGCATCTCTCCGCGCAGGGATTCAAGCCGACTGACGGGACCGGGCGGCGCGGCTCTTTGCATCCGCTCCCGCGACGAGTCCGGCGCCATCCTTTTTTCCGGCTGAACCGTTTCCCCAGTTGCCCGATGGCTTGTTTCCATATGCGTCAAACCGCCCCACGCCAGGGCCTCAGAAGCGATGCGACTGGCGCCGCCAGCCGCACGAAGCAGTGTCATGCGGCGCAAAGCCCCTTCAGCCAAATGGATGCGTTGCGACTTCCCGTTCGGATGTCCCTTTCGGCTATCCCCGCTGACGGCTCATGAACTCCTGGTGCAACGTCATCCCAGCAGCGCGGGAGTCGGGTCCGCCCAAGGCGAAAGGCCGTGTTCCCTGTTGGACCCAGGATCAGCCGCTGATTCTTGGAACCACTTGAACTTTCAGCATGACTTCGCCATATCCCATGCACCCGACGCCCACATCCGGACACCGCACATAGCGCATGAAATGAAAATCATTCGGTGCAAGACCCTCGCTGAACCGTTCATTTATCAACGCAATGGGAATCGTCAGTTGAGATAATAGATATACGCACATCTTCCTGGGACAGTACCGGGAGATCAGGTTGCCATCCACATCCATGATGATTTTCTGTCCTTCAATATGCCCGGAGTTACAATTGCGCGACGCCACCACTTCAGCGGCTATAGAATAGAGCGGAGCGGCTCGCACGATTCGCTCGAGGTGCCTTACCCTGTGACCACCTTCCTCAAATTTTTCCATTTCCTGTTCAGAATAATTTACCCGTTGACCATATTTTTCAAGTACATCGCTGGCCATCGCTTTTCTCCTCTGTTCATCTGCCCGCCGGACGAGTTCATCGCCGGTTCGCTACCGCGTTTGCACGGGGCAGTCTTTAACCCGCGCCGCAACGCCATTCCGCTGTCCTGGTGTGCCCTCATGCGCGCCAGCTACCATCGAACCACAGTTCCGCCATCCCGTCGTAGTCATCCGGCCTGATCGGTTCACTCGCAGGCGCCGTGCCATGCGACGCAACGGCGCGCCCGGAATCCCCTGAGAAAATCTTACAATGAATTGTGCTGAAGGAGCGCTGAGCGGCTGAACCGGATGGATGGCGCCCCGCTGAGATTCAGGCCTGATGCTTGAGCTGAATCCAAAATTTCCTGGAATCGCTGCGCTGAAACATGAAACATCGGTTCGGCAATAAGCAACTTTCCTTTCGCTTTCAGGCACAACCGGATCTGTCGAAAAAATATCCCGGTATCGGGAACTTCGTGTACCATCCAGAAGGCGAGAATGAAATCGACAGGGGCCTCAACTCCAAGGTTGTCGGGTTCACATCTGTGGATACGGATTCTATCTGCAACCCCTTCATTTTCAGCGCGCTTCTCCAATGCGTTCAGCATTTGCGGCTGCACATCGGCAGCAATGACACAACCCTCATCGCCGACAAGCTTGGCGAGGCCGATGGAAAAATATCCCATCCCGCATCCAACATCCAAAACCGTCATCCCCATTGCTGCATAGGGGCTGAGCATTTTCTCGGGGTTGTGAATGAAGCGCCGCAACGGGTTGTCAAATGAGTACGCTAACCACCACGGGCAAATATGTTTGCTCACTTGAATCGCGCCTTCCATTTTCACGATTTTGCTGAATATGATCGATACGTCTCTGGTTGAAGCCAGGGCCAGCCTCGCGCTCAGCGCGTTGGGCGGACTTGTTCACTGCTTTTGCCTCAGTCTTTCATGAGCTTCTTGTGCGATTTGATGAATCGTCCGAAAGCCTTGTCCTTTCTACGCTTGTCTTGATACGACATGCCGTGGAAGTCCGATTCCTTCTTGAGCTTGATGTAGCTGGCATAGCGCTCTTCACTCAATTCACCGCTTTCGATGGCAGCCCGGACGGCACAGCCAGGCTCGTGCCCGTGGCTGCAATCCGCATAACGGCAATTTGCGGAAAGCCCGACAAGGTCTTCGAAACCTGCGCTGACCCCGTCGCCGGCACCGATCAGGCCAAGCTCACGCATGCCGGGCGTATCGATCAGCATCGCACCCTGG
>DDYQ01000237.1:9908-10209 GCA_002348005.1 Desulfobacteraceae bacterium UBA2230
TGGTCTTCCCGACACCCGATGAACCAAGCAGACAGTATGTCCTTCCCGGGAGCAAGGTTTGCTGGAATTGATCAAACCCGCTGCCCGTGATGTTGCTGAGGGCGAGCACCCTGGCTCCGGCGGCAGTGCTGACGATCGCAAGCTTCCGTTCCAGCTCGTCACGGGTGATCAAGTCGGTCTTCGTGAGCATGATTACCGGTTCAACGCCGCCATCCGCCGCCATGACCAGGTACCGATCCAGGCGGCGGGGGTTAAAATCAAAATGGCACGACTGAACAATGAAGGCGGTATCTATGTTGGC
>DDYQ01000127.1 GCA_002348005.1 Desulfobacteraceae bacterium UBA2230
GTGCCGCCGAATCCGAAGGAATTGGTCATGGCATACTCGACCTCAGTCTTGCGTGCGACGTGGGGAATGTAGTCCAGATCGCACTCGACGTCCGGATTATCCAGGTTGATCGTCGGCGGCAGGATGCCGTCGTGGATCGCCAGGGCCGTAAAGACCGTCTCGATGCCACCGGCGCCGCCCAGCAGGTGACCGGTCATCGANNTCGAGGTGCCGTGGGCATTGATATAACCAATCTGCTCGGGGCCGATGCCGGCGTCTTTCAGCGCCGCCTGCATACAGCGCACCGCGCCGTCGCCGTCGGGCGGCGGCGAGGTCATATGAAAGCCGTCGCCGCTCATGCCGTAGCCGGCCATTTCGGCGTATATGCGCGCTCCGCGCGCCTTGGCGTGCTCGAGCGCTTCCAGAATCAGAATCCCGCTGCCCTCACCCACCACGAAACCGTCGCGATCACGGTCGAAAGGCCGTGAAGCTTTCGTGGGCGCGTCGTTGCGCTGAGAAAGTGCTTTCATGGCGCTGAAGCCGGCGATACAGGTGCGGGTCACCACCGATTCGACCCCGCCCGTGATCATCGCATCGGCCTTGCCATATTTAATGATCTCGAAAGCGTCGCCGACGGCGTGTGAACCGGCCGCACACGCCGTGGCCACCGAGGAATTGGGGCCTTTGGCGCCGAATTGAATCGAGATCATGCCAGGCGCCATGTTGCCGATAATCAGGGGAATGAAAAAGGGGCTGACCCGATTGGGGCCCCTGGTTTCCACGGTACGGGCCGTGACCTCCAGCATGTTCAGTCCGCCAAGTCCGCAGCCGGTCAGAACACCGACGCGGGCGGAATTATGCTCGTCGATGGTCAGACCCGAATCGTCCAATGCCATGCGGGTGGCCGCAATGGCATAGGCAATGAAGTTTTCCGTGCGTTTGGCCTCTTTCTTGGGCAAATAGGCTTCGGCATTGAACCCTTTGACTTCAGCGGCAATCCGGGTGCTGTAATCGCTGGCATCAAAGCGGGTGATCTGGCCCGCCCCCGACTTGCCGGCGCAAATAGCAGCCCAGGTCTCGGCCGTGCCGATACCCAGCGGTGTGACCAAACCGACACCTGTAACGACGACCCGTCTTTCCAAACGGAACCTCCTTTATACGATCCTCCCGCCGGGGCGGGGCAGCGGATACCAAGTCTATGGCGGCGCGAAGCCCGCACCGGCGGCGGTTGCCGATGTGCGGGCACCGGAATACCACTGATCGGAAAGCGACATCAGTGCGCGTTGATGTAATCGATGGCGTCCTTCACCGTGACGAGTTTTTCCGCATCTTCATCCGAGATGTCGATATCGAATTCTTCTTCCATGGACATGATCAGTTCCACCAGATCGAGTGAATCGGCGCCCAGATCATCCACAAAGGATGCATCGGGCACAACTTCTTCCAGATCGACGCTCAGCTTTTCGGCAATGATTTTTTTGACTTTGTCTTCGACTGACATGCTGTTGCTCCTTTCGCACAAATTGTCCGGCTCCCCGCTGCCGGCAGGCCGGGCGGAGACTTGCAGAGTTGGATTCAGATGCCGGCGGCGCTCAGCACCGCGGCTGACAGTTTACATGTACATTCCGCCGCTCACGTGCAGCGTTTGCCCGGTGATGTACGACGCCGCGTCCGAGGCCAGAAACGCCACCGCGGCGGCCACATCTTCGGGTTGGCCGGGCCGCTCCAGCGGAATCTGGACCAGCATGGCGTTGCGGGCCTTTTCGGGCAGCTTGGCGGTCATGTCGGTTTCGATAAATCCCGGCGCCACCGCATTGACAGTCACGCCGCGGCTGGCGTATTCCTTGGCGGCCGTTTTGGTCAGGCCGATGATGCCGGCCTTGGAGGCGACGTAGTTGGCCTGACCGGCATTGCCGGTAACACCGACGATGGAAGCGATATTGACGATGCGGCCGCTGCGCTGTTTCATCATGATTTTGGCCGCCGCCTGGGTGCACAGGAAAGGCCCCTTCAAATTCACGCCCAGCACGGCGTCCCACTCGGCCTCTTTCATGCGCACCAGAAGATTGTCCCGTGTGATGCCGGCATTGTTGACCAGAACATCCACCCGCCCGGCCGCCGCCATGACCTTCTCGAAAAAGGCGGTCACCTCATCGGCCACGGCCACGTTGGCGCAAAGGCCTGTCGCTTCGGCGCCGGAGCCGGCGACCAGTTGGACTGTTTCGTTGGCCGCGGCCTCTTCGCCGGCCGGATCGGAAGGCGAGAAATAGTTGAAGAAAATGCGCGTGCCCGGTTCCGCGAACGCGCGGCAGATGGCGCGTCCGATGCCGCGCGAACCGCCGGTTACCACCACGATGCGTTGATCGGTCATTCTTCTTCCTCCAGGCGGCGGCCCGATTGTCAGGCGCCCCCGTGTTTATCGCTTCGGACTATCGTTCAAAAACGATGTCGGCGATGCGGTCCATATCCACCAGCCAGTTTCGGCGACTTGCCAGCATCGCCCGGTATCCGATCGATTCCAGGAAAGCATCGGCCTGGTCGGGATCGGCCTGCTCCTGAGACAGCCAGATGGTGAGGCTGTTCTCGGCCGTAACCCGGCACACGTCGCCCGCGAAGATACGCGCCATGGCCTTGAACTTTTCGGCCGCCGGATCGTTGTCGCCGTCCAGAGCCGCCGCCTTGCGGGCCATGCTGGCGCCCACTTCCACGGCGGTCATGATGTCCGACAAGGCGAACATGATCGCCTGCTTGCGGGTCAAGCGCTTTTCGTGGGCCAGATCGATGACCTGATTGAGCGCACCGGCCGCCATAGCGTAGTACTGGGCGCCCACATCGGGCCGTGTACCGGCCAGCACCGCGAGGTCATCGGCCATCTGGCCGTAAAAGCGCCCCTTGCTCTTGCGGCTGATCTTCCAGCGAAAGGTGCTGATAATGTTCTGCTGGATCTCGCTGGTGCCCTCGTAGATGCAGGTGATCTTGACATCGCGCTTGATCTTTTCGACCTCGAATTCACGGATATAACCGTAGCCGCCCAGCGCCTGGATGCAGTCGTTTGCCGCCCGGTCGGCCGCTTCGGTGGCGAAATATTTGCCGATGGCGCCCTCGACCTGCAGATCTTCGTCGCCGCTGTCGAGGATGTGGGCCACTGCGTCGATATAGGTGGCCGCGGCGGTCAGGCGCACCGCATTGGGCACGATCAGTTTGTGGGTATAGCCCTGTTTTTCGGAGAGCGGCGAACCGAACTGAATGCGCTCCCTGGCATACGCGATGGCGATTTCCATGGCCGCCTCTCCGGCGCCCAGGGCCATGGAGGCCACCATCAGGCGGGTATAACCGAAAACCTGATTGGCCTGCTTCATGCCCCTGCCCGGTTCCAGACCGATCAGGTTTTCAGCCGGCACGTAGACTTCGTTCAACGTCAGGGGCGAGGTGTTGGAAGCGCGGATGCCGTGCTTTTCTTCGCCTTTATGCTGCTCGAACCCGGGCGTGCCCTTTTCCACCACGAAAAAGGACGGGCCCTGGGGTGTGTCGGCCAGCACGGTGACGATATCGGCGTACCCGCCATTGGAAATGAACTGCTTGTTGCCGGTGATTTTGTAGCCGGTTACCCGGCCGTTTTCGATTTGCGGCTCGGCTTTGGTCTGCAGGGCCGCCAGGTTGCTGCCGGCGCCCGGTTCGGTCACGGCATAGGCCACCAGCGAGCCGCCTTCGGCGATGGCGCCCAGCCATTTGGCTTTCTGTTCGTCGGTGGCGCCGACCAGAATAGGATCGGAGCCCAGTTGAATCGCAAAAAAGGCGGTGCCGATGCCCAGACAGATCTTGGCCATTTCACGGGTCACGGCGCAGCAGTCCACGGCGCCGCCGCCCATTCCGCCGTATTGCTCGGGAATAAACAGCAACTGCAGGCCGATCTCGGGCCCCAACATCTCCCGAACCACCGCCTCGGGAAACACCTCGAGCTTGTCCCACTCCAGCACCTGCGCTTTGGTCAGCAGTTTTTTACGAAGCTGGCGGATCGTATTCACCACCATCTGGCGCGATTCGGCATCCAATCCCTTACTCGCGTGTTGATTCATGCGGCTGTTTCCTTTAAGCGGTTCCGAAGATTTTCCCGGCCATGCGCGCGCCGCCGGGCGAACTGTAGCGCATACAGGGGAACCGCCCGGTTATGAGTCGGCCTCTTTCTGAATGCTGTCGATCGCATTGCAATGCGCACTCAGAACCGCTCGATAGGGGTCGCTTTTAAAAACGGCAACGAGGACTATTCCTCCTCTTTGTCCACGGCTTTGCGGCCTTTGTAGGCGCCGCAACTGGGGCAGGCGTGATGGGGAAGGGTGGCTTCGCCGCATTCCGGGCATTTGGTGGTGGTGGCGCCTTCGATTTTTTGATGGGTGCGGCGCTTGTCCCGACTGGACTTGGAGGTCCTATGCTTGGGTACTCCCATGAGTAATCTCCTAACCTATCTAATTTATTATTTAATTTTAATGTTGACTAACTTACCTCAGATCGAGGCACTAAGTAATTAAATGCGGTTCTCTACAAAGCTCAAG
>DDYQ01000126.1 GCA_002348005.1 Desulfobacteraceae bacterium UBA2230
ATACTTCGCGATACGGTGAAGGAAATCAACGACCGAGCGGCGTCTCTCGTCGGCGAGTCGGCTCACGGATTTATCGCCTTCGGGAAAAACCTGAAATCGCTCATTGACGATTACGACAACGCCGCCAACGCGGAGATCATCATAAACTGGAAAGAGGTCGATTCGGCGGCGGAGGGAGCGATCAAGCAGAAGATGGTGAATGTCTATAAGAAAATTTATTATTTCGTTCAGCTTCTCCAGATGTACGTCAAAACCGAAAATACTTAGAAAACTCTCCACGCGCATGAGCCGTCCCGAGGGGGCGGCTTTTTTATGAGATTGACCCTCGAAGTAAAGTAGGGTACATATTGTTTTATATAGTATTCAACTGAAGGAGAACAATATGGAACAGGTGCTGAATGCACTTCTGGAGGGTTTCCTCGCCCTCCGGTGGCCGCATCTGGTCATGTTTGTCATAGGCGGTGTGCTCATCTATCTCGCGGTCAGGAAAGAGTACGAACCGATGCTGCTTCTGCCGATCGGCTTCGGCGCGATTCTGGTCAATCTACCTCTGAAAACGATCCTGACGTTCGAAGGAAGCGACGGAGTCCTCCAGATCCTTTTCAACGCGGGCATCATGACGGAGCTTTTCCCCGTCCTCATCTTCGTCGCGGTCGGCGCGATGATCGATTTCACGCCTCTTTTCAAGATGCCGATCATGATATTTTTCGGCGCGGCGGCGCAGTTCGGCATTTTCGCCACGATTACCGGCGTGTTGCTGCTCGCTCCGTACGTGCCGGAACTCGCCTCGATGGAGCCGGGCGCTCTTTTGAAACTCGCGGCTTCGATAGGAATCATCGGCGCCGCAGACGGACCGACATCGATTTTCGTCGCGTCCAAATTCGCGAAGGAATATCTCGGACCCATCTCGGTCGCGGCCTACTCGTATATGGCCCTGGTGCCGCTCATTCAGCCACCGATCATGCGTCTACTGACCACCGTGCAGGAGCGCAAAATCCGCATGGAGCAACTGCGCTATGTCGGCAAAATCGAAAAGATCACCTTCCCTTTGGCGGTGCTGGGTCTATGTGTTCTGCTGCTGCCCACCGCAGCCCCGCTGATCGGATTTTTCATGTTCGGTAACTTGATGAGGGAGTGCGGTGTCGTGGGAAGGCTGTCGGACACGGCCCAGAACGCGCTGATCAATATTCTGACCATTTTTCTTGGCCTGGGCGTAGGGGCTCAGTTGTCATCGGCCAATTTCTTGAACCTGTCCACCCTGGGGATCCTTCTTCTGGGCGCGGTTGCCTTTTCGATCGGCACGGCTTCGGGAGTATTGATGGTGAAGCTGATGAATCTTGTTTCCAGGAACAAGACCAACCCCCTGATCGGATCAGCGGGTATTTCCGCTGTCCCGATGGCAGCCCGGGTGACGCAGAAACTCGGCATGGAGGCCGATCCGCAGAACATATTGCTGATGCACGCCATGGGGCCCAATGTTGCCGGTGTCATCGGTTCGGCAGTTGCCGCGGGTGTGTTGCTGACGTTGAAAGGCATGTAAGGCGGTCATTTTTGAACCGCACTGGAACGAAATTTCATCCGGGATAAAACCAGACTCACGTTGAGTTCTCAGCCGTAAACGTTCAACCTTCAGCCTATCCGTTATACTTCAACTCCGGCCCAGCCGGGACAGGAGGGTGGCATGACCATTCGCGTGTTGATGATTCGAAAAATACCGCAATTGACCAGCGGCATGGAGGTGTCGGTCCTGCCCAGGTTATCCGAGTTGCTCATCCAACTGCGCAATCTGGCCAATGAACAGCCCGGATATATCTCCGGCGAAACCCTGCGCAATGTCGATGACCGAAACGAGTACCTTGTGATCAGCACCTGGAGGTCACTGGAATCGTGGACCCGTTGGCTCGACAACCAGGTGCGGTTGGCGGTGGAATCCCAGATCGACGCCTTGCTGGGTGCTTCCACGGTTTACAAGGTTTACAGCTACGAATGAGCGCAAGTCAACCGGTCAGCAAGTAAGACCGAATAATCAAACAAGACCATCAGTCTGATCTCAACCGCGTGGGATGGTGCCTCTGCCCCCGTTGAATGCTCCGGGGTGTGCCGCGGTCTAACGGCGTCGTAAGGCCGCTGTCATCGGTTCATCGCGTGAACCTACCTGGGGGGGATTCGATCCACCCGTTGCAGGGTCAGGGTGCAAATGTCCGTGAGGGGCGATCGGGCACCCGCCAAGGATTCTGACGCTGCGGAATGGAAGGTCTCGACGGCCTGACGATAGTTCCGTAGTACCCCTGCACGCTCTTCCGGTCCCATCTCGAGCGGTGGTTTTCCGAAAGCAACCGCAATGGACTTGTGCAGGTTCTCTTCCAGGCGGTCGCTGTACAGCAGAGAGTGCAGGAACGAGGTGCAGAATTCATCGATATTGTCACTGGAGTGGCCTCCGGACATACCCTCGATGAAATGGCGTTCATTGATAAAGCCCCAAAAAGGGGAAAGCGGTTTCTTCGGAGAGGCATAACCACGCGGCAGATGGCCTGTGATCAAAAGGGCGGCGCGTTCTTTCGAATGGGGACCGAAACCCATCAAATCGGCATAGAGCTCCCGAATGGCCGGCTTTCCGGTAAATTCAGAGGCGTCGACAAAGATATGCATGGTTTCATGGGAGGCTGCGCTGCGCAACTCGTCGGCTCCATAGCCCCAGAAGGTATCTGCGTAGATCCAGAATTCGTTTTCTCCTTCCAGAGAGAGCGCATTGTTGTAGCCTTTCAAATCGATGATGTTGACGCTTTGTACCAGTTCCTGGCCAAAGGCCTGCTCGACGTTACGAATGCCTTCGGCCAGCGCCGAGAAACGCTCCAGGGCCGCTTCGTTGCGGAATTGATCGATATCGCCGCCTAGAAAACGGAAAACGAGCGGCCGGGTGCGGACACCGCCTTCAAGGGGCGCCTCGAACACAGGGCGATAACCCCTTTGGAAAATCTTTAAATCGAATGCGTCCCCTTTGGGGGTAGAAACCGAGACCGTCAATTCATCTTTCACACTGAGGCAATCGCCTACGATTTTAGAGGCGATAGCGAGTTGATGGTTGTTCCTGCTGGGTTGGGCCTCGGTGCTTTTCCAGACGAAAGGCGTTCTTTTAGTGATCTTCAACCGTTCCATGGCGGCGGGCGGTTCGTTCACAACGCTTGCGGAAACCGCCTCGTGGATCGAATAGATTGTGATTTCAGAGATATAACCCTGCGTTGCCAAAGCATGGGACTGGGCGAGCTGATCCCGGGTGATAAGGGTCTCATGTTTGCGGCCATCCACAATTTCATGCAGGACGACAGCCTCGATGCCCGCGTCAGCCTGGTGATCCCCTGCCATCACAGGTTGTGCCGCCGGAAGCAGGATCAGGTTCAAAAGCATGAGCAGGGCCAATTTTCGAACTGGGGGTCTGTTGGGCAAAGCTTGTGAAATCCGCATCGTTTGTTGAACTCCGTTTCGTCTGATGCAGGCAATCATCCCGAAGGTTCCTGAATCAGCTTATTTTTGAAATGCGAAGCGGGGCGCCACTTTTCATNNAGGGGTGTTCCTGCCTGAGCAGGCCACAGTAGAGACGCCTACAGTCCTCGAACTGAAAAAATACATACCAGACTGTATCCGGCGAGTCAAATGCACGGTTCACTTTACAGCAAATTTTATGGGGGACACGTTTAAGCGTTCAGCTGTTTCCCATGCGGGATGCTGCGTTTATGGCAGTCGAACGGTTATGGTCGAGCGGGGTTGGACTCAGACCCCTGAGGTGGTTTCAAGTGACTTTACGCTAGGCCTCCAGGAAGCGCCAGTAGGGATAGTCAAGGACGTACTCGGCCACCCGGCCCGGGCTGTTCTCACGGCTGGCAACTGTCCAGAGAATGCTTTTACGCGCCTCGCCGGTAACGGGGGCAAGCGGATCCCATCCGGGGGTCAGAATCAGGGCCGTATCAGCACTGTATTCGATATCGCCTGACTCTTTAAAGGAGCTGATATCGGGCCGTTCGCCATAACCGCCCCCTTTGCCGCGGCTTAATTCGCTGATCACCAGGAAGCAAACCTGCTGCTCGTCCCGGATGGCCTCCAGTTGACGCAACCACGAATCGATGCCCGTGCGCCGCTCCGACATATCCTTGAACGGCAACTTGTGAAGACTGTCGATGACGATCAGCAGATCGTCCTGCTGGCTCTCATGCTTGAGAAAATCGATGTGCCGCCGCATCAGGTCGGGCGTCAACTGGCGTTCGGTGACCACCCGGAAATGGTCCAAAATGGTTTCCAGATCCGACAAGGCCTTTTGCAGACCGACCCGCTCATGGGCTTCCAGACCGCCCTGGCGCATCTTTTTTTCAGGCACGCCGCTCAGGCGCACCAGCGTACGCAGGTAAATCTTGCGGCGGCCGTTTTCGAAATCATAGTAGATCACCGGTATCCTGCGCTGGGCGATCTGGGTCGAAATCTGCATGAAAAAGCACGACTTGCCGGCCTTGGGGGGACCACCCAGTATATTGATGCCCCGCAATCCCTCAAGCGCCTCATCGAATTTGGCGAATCCGGTCCTCAATCCCATCAGGGAGCGATCCTTCTCCTTGTCCAGGAATTCGGCCAACTGGAGGCATTCTCTGCGGGCCGAAGCAAAGGGAGAGAAACTTGTCGATTGCTTGAGCATCCTTCCCAGATTCTTTTTCAGCGTATCGATGCCGGCGGCGGCCAGACAGGACAGGCCCTCGCCGCGTCCAAGATGAGAGGGCCAGTTCAGGATGCGGGCCTTGAATCCCAGGCGCACGGCCAGATCACAGGCTGCAAGACGAGCCGCGGGTGTATTGCCGACCAGAATGAAAACGTGCGTGAGGCGATCCAGGCGCTCCGACGGAATGGCCGCCAAATCGGCCGCCGCCGGTACCGCTATTGCCGGGTAACCCAGCTCGCGCAGAATCAGCAGGTTGATTTCACCCTCCACCACGAACAAGGCGCCGCTCTCACAGCGTTCGATCAACTGGATGTTGTAGATGCGGTGTTCAGGGATCGCAAAGGCCTCGTTGCCTTGCCAGAATGCCTCTTCTTCGCGGCCCGGAACCAGGCAGTGCGCCGCATAAGCAAAGCCGTTATCCTGAAAGTAGGGAAAAACAAGGTAGCGGCCGTTGAAGCCGATGCGCAGTTCCTTGAGGGTCGACGGCGAAATGCCCCACCGGGCGAAAAAGCGCAGCTGCTCTTCGCCCATCAGCGAAATGAATTGATCGATCTCGGCTCCCATATGGCGAGTGGGATAATGCACGCGTGACAGATAGCCTTCGTCATCCGGATCCCATCCCGGGACGCAGGCGGCATCGACGCCCAGCAGGCGCGCCAGATGGCGATGATACCCGGCGGGAACACACCCGTTCAGACAGCGGAAAAAGCCGCGGAAAAAACTGTCGGGATTGATCGCCACGACCAGCCTTCCCGGCCGGTCGCCTGCTTTACGGCCGCAGAAAGGGCAGGGGGCCGACAACAGTTGGCCTTTTATCTCGGCGCCGGGCAGATGTTCCGTGTAGAAGGCGATGATTTTGTCGAAGGGAACCATGGTGTTCCTCGCAAGTGAGTGAACGGTCTGTGCTGAAAAAGCGCTTGGATGTGCTACCGCAACGGCGGCAAGGGGTCAATATCTGGATGCGAGCAAGGGAGGAAGTGGCCGGCGTTGATCGGCGTTGTTGCGTCAACAAGGCGCGGCCACATTTACCGGACCTGTCCGGTTTTTAAAAGCGGCCTCGAGTTTGATGCAGCACGGTGCATTTTTGCGCCCGCAGCCGCGCGGTACGCCGAAAATGGCGTGCTTTGCGACGGGGTCAGCCTAGCTCCTATAATATTTATCGCCTGCTTGTCGATTGTTTATGGGTTTTGGCGCTGAGGCGGTCCGGGTATTAGAAAAGGAGCAGGGGCGGCCGTCGAGGCGATCCGCCCCCCCACTGGATCTGGAAGGGTTACTTCAACGGCGAACCGAAGCTGGCTTTGTAGAATTCCCGGTTGAGCCGGGCGATGTTGGCTATTGAAATCTCCTTGGGGCACTCGGCTTCGCACTCTCTTTCATTCGAGCAGTTGCCGAATCCGAGGCGGTCCATCGCGCGCACCATGTTCAGCGCACGCCGCGCGGCTTCCGGCCGGCCCTGTGGCAAAAGTCCCAGATGGGACACTTTAGCGCCTACAAACAACATGGCGGCGGCATTGGGGCAGGCCGCCACACAGGCACCGCAGCCGATGCATTGGGCGGCGTCCATTGAAAGTTCGGTGGTCTCGGGGGCGATGGGGGCGGCATTGGCGTCGGGTGCGCCACCTGCACTAACGGCGACAAACCCACCGGCCTGAATCAGCATATCCAGCGCGCTGCGGTCCACGGCCAGGTCCTTGATCACCTTGAAGGCCATGGCCCGGAACGGCTCGATGGCGATCACGTCACCGTCGTCGAAGTGCCGCATGTGCAGCTGGCACAAGGTGGTACCCTTCTCGGGACCATGCGGTCGACCGTTGACTACCGCACCGCACATGCCGCAGATGCCCTCACGGCAATCGTGATCAAATGCGATCGGCTCATTGCCGTCCAGCGCCAGCTGCTCGTTGACCACATCGATCATTTCCAGAAAAGACATATCGGTGGAAATATTCTGAGCCCGATACGTCTCAAAGCGCCCCTTGCTGCGTGGACCGCTTTGCCGCCAGACTTTGAGCGTGAGATTGATGGTCTTGGTCACTTGTAGCTCCTTTGTGTCAGATGCACGTTTTCAAAGGTCAACGGCTCTTTGTGGAATTCAGGTTCCTGGTCTTCGCCCTTGAATTCCCAGGCGGCCACATGGCAGAAATCCTGATCATTTCGCAGCGCCTCATTGTCTGGAGTCTGGTACGCTTCGTTGAAATGGCCGCCGCACGATTCCTGGCGCGCCAGCGCATCGATGATCATCAATTCGGCGAATTCCATGAAATCGGCGACTCGGCCGGCACGTTCCAGGCTTTGATTGAAATCGAGCGCGTTGCCCGGTACGCGCACGTTATGCCAGAATTCGGCACGCAGTTCGCGGATCATGTCACGCGCTTTTTCAAGCCCCTGATTGTTACGCGACATCCCGCAGTAATCCCACATGACAAGGCCGAGCTGGCGGTGGAAGTCATCGACCGTGCGCTTGCCCTGGATGGAAAGCAGCCTGTCGATGCGGGCGACCACCTCTTGGTGGGTCACCTCAAATGCGGCATGGCTGGTTTCGATTGCGGTCTTGGGCGTTCCCGCCAGGTATCCGCCGATGGTGTAGGGCAGCACGAAATAGCCGTCGGCCAAACCCTGCATCAGGGCGCTGGCGCCCAGGCGGTTGGCACCGTGGTCGGAGAAGTTGGCTTCGCCGATCACGAAAAGGCCCGGAACGGTGCTCATCAGGTTGTAATCGACCCACAGTCCGCCCATGGTGTAGTGCACGGCGGGATAGATCATCATGGGCGTATTGTAGGGATCCTCGCCGGTGATCTTGTCGTACATCGCGAAAAGATTGCCGTACTTGCGCGCGATCACGTCGCGGCCGTCTCGCCGGATGGCATCGGCAAAGTCGAGGTACACCGCAAGACCGGTTTCGCCCACGCCTTTTCCGGCATCGCACTGCTCCTTGGCATTGCGTGAGGCCACGTCGCGCGGTACGAGGTTGCCGAAACTCGGGTACTTACGTTCAAGATAATAATCGCGCTCGTTTTCGGGGATCTGATGGGGGGGACGGTTGTCACCGGGTTTGACGGGCACCCAGACGCGCCCGTCGTTGCGCAGGCTTTCACTCATCAGGGTCAGTTTGGATTGATAGGTGCCGTGCACCGGGATGCAGGTCGGGTGAATCTGGGTAAAACAGGGATTGGCGAAAAAGGCCCCCCGCCGATAGGCGCGGTAGCTCGCGGTGACGTTCGATCCCATGGCGTTGGTCGAGAGAAAGAAAACGTTGCCATAGCCGCCCGTGGCCAGAACCACGGCGTCGGCGGCATGGCGTTCGATCTCGCCGCTGACCAGGTTGCGCACGATGATGCCCTTGGCGTGGCCGTTGAACAGTACCAAATCCAGCATCTCGCGCCGCGGAAACATACGCACTTTGCCCAAGCCCACCTGGCGCATCAGGCTTTGGTAGGCCCCCAGCAGCAGTTGCTGGCCGGTCTGCCCGCGGGCGTAGAAGGTGCGCGAAACCTGGGCCCCGCCGAAACTGCGGTTGGCCAGGAGGCCGCCGTACTCGCGGGCGAAAGGAATACCCTGCGCCACGCAATGATCGATGATCGCATTGCTGATCTGGGCCAGACGGTGGACATTGGCTTCCCGGGCGCGGAAATCGCCGCCCTTGACCGTATCATAAAAGAGACGCCAAATGCTGTCGCCGTCATTGGGGTAGTTCTTGGCCGCGTTGATGCCGCCCTGGGCCGCGATGCTGTGGGCCCGGCGCGGGCTGTCCTGGAAGCAGAACGCCTGAACGTTGTAGCCCAGTTCGGCCAGGGTGGCGGCTGCGGACCCGCCCGCCAGACCGGTGCCGACCACAATAATGTTGAATTTGCGTTTATTGGCGGGGTTGACCAGTTTGAGTTCGAAACGGTGGCGATCCCATTTTTCCTTGAGAGGCCCAGCGGGAACCTTGCCGTCTAACAACATGGCGAATCCTTTCTATGCGCTGATCGAAAAGTAGATGGGCAACAAACCGAAGCCGAGGCCGACCACCAGTGCGAAAATCAGGCTCGCGGTGCGAATCGCCGGTGTATATTTCGGATGGCTGGCGCCCAGGGTCTGGAAAGCGCTCCACAGACCGTGGCTGACATGAATCGCAGCCACAATCATGGCCAGGATGTAGTAGGCCACATAGAGCGGATTGGAGAAGGCGCTGGAGACGATCTCGTAGATCGTAGTGCCGGTCTTGTCCACGAAAGTGAAATTCATCAAATGGAAGATGACGAAGATCAGCAGGAAGATGCCGGTATAGGGCATGGTGGCTGAACCGATGGTACGTCCGCCGCCCGATTTATTGACATGATAGCGTACCGGCCGGGCTTTCATGTTTTGATAAAAGAGCACCAGCCCGAATGGCACATGAATCAGGGCCAGAGTCAGCAGGCCCAATTCAAAAACATAGATCAGCACGCCCAGCGAATGCAGTTTGTCGGCATAATTGTTGAAGGCCGCTTTGCCGCCGTAGACGGTCAGGTTTCCGGCCAAGTGAGCCACTAGAAAGCCGCAGAATGCCAAACCTGTCAAAGCCATCAGCAGTTTCTTGCCGACGGACGATTTAAATGTGCCGACGAACCAGTTCATGAGCTCCTCCACGGGTGATTTGCGTGAGTATGTACAGCCATTACCAAACGGGACCGGCATGGGATCAGTGGAACCGTATTTCCGTGCCTGCACGTGGAAAACCGCAAGGGATGAGCACTATGGAAGAACATCGTTACTGTCAATAAAAAAGTTTGCGCCACCAACTATCCAAATTCACTCCTAAAAGCGCTTCGGCCAATTGTTTGCCGACGGGTGTTTTGAGGCGCTCCTGAACATTCGGCAGCCATGCCTGCGGGGGCTGGTACCCGATATCATTCAAGGATTTAAGATCGACCATCAACGCCAATTGATCGGCATCATGAGCCAGCTGGGACTCCAGACTCTCGCCGGCCTTGAATTCACTGATCAGATCGGTTATGTCATCTGCAAAAGGCGTATCCTGAGTGCTGTCGTCCAGGGCCTTGGATTCATCGGCGCGCACATAGACCTTCTGGACATAGTTGAGATCGCCGGTGCGCGCTTCGGGCAGGTCGTGCAAAAGACACATGCTGATCAACCGCCCGGCGTCCACGAGCGGGGTCAAGCGCGACATCAAAAAGGCGATAAAGGTGGTTTGATAGACATGTTCGGCAACCGATTCCCGGCCGACTCCCAGAAACTGATAACCGCTGCGGGGGATATGTTTGAGAAAACACCCTTCAAGCATCAGTTCAGCTATGCGTGGCCAACTGGACGGATTCTCGTTTAAACTCATACGGATTCTCCTTCAAATTGATGAGTAAGCCGGCGGTAGTCCGCCTGAACCTTTCGGGCACTAAAATGAACCTTCCTAT
Source organism: Desulfobacteraceae bacterium UBA2230 (assembly GCA_002348005.1). The sequence goes on from DDYQ01000126.1 coordinate 10,096, forward strand.
CAAACCTGACTCAGCCTGTCACCCTTTGGGTGACTTGACACACCTGACGGAATTAGGTAATTTCCCACTCCGCATATATCCGCTTTTCCAGTGGCTTCCAATGCCGGGGCGTATCGGGCGCCAAGAGGGCATCTTTGAAATTTCAAGGCTATCGAAAGCTCGCCGACATAGAATCTTCGTCGTTTCGCTAAATTCAAAAGGTAGTGAAGCGGTCCCAGGCGGTAGGAACCGCCGGACCGATTTACGCAGGAGACGCAACAAAGATGCAAAGTGAAATCGATATCATCCAACTCCTCGGAAATGCTGGTCTAATGGTGCGCATGGTGTTGTTCCTGTTACTTTTTTTCTCCATCATGTCTTGGACCATCATTCTGATCAAGTGGCGTTACATCCATCGCGCGCTTAAGGAATCAGCAAGTTTTGTCGATTATTTCTGGAAGAGCCGCGATCTGGCAAGCGCTTACAACCGCGCCAAACAACTCGAAGCCTGTCCCATGGCACGGATTTTCCGCATCGGTTACTCGGAGTTGAAGCGCGTCAGCCAGAGCCGCGGTCTGGGAGATTCCGATGAAGAGCACACCTCGATCAGCGGCCGCATATCGGGGGCGGAGAATGTCAAGCGCGCCCTGCGCCGGGCAATCACCAGCGAGACCAACCGGATGACTCAGATGGTACCGTTTCTGGCGACCACGGGCAACACGACCCCTTTCATCGGACTGTTCGGTACCGTGTGGGGGATCATGAACTCTTTCCATGGGATCGGCAAACTGGGTTCGGCCAGCCTGGCGGTTGTGGCGCCGGGTATCTCCGAGGCCCTGATCGCCACTGCGGCCGGACTGGCCGTCGCCATCCCGGCCGTAATCGCCTTCAACTATTTCATGCAGCGTATCAAGGTGATCGAATCGGAACTGATCAGCTTCTCGGCAGACTTTCTCAATATCATCGATCGGGATATCCTGCCGGGCAAAGGGAATTAAGCCATGGCCATGCAGACCCAGAGCGACCGATTGATGTCCGATATCAATGTCACCCCCTTCGTGGATGTCATGCTGGTGTTGTTGATCATTTTTATGGTAACCGCGCCGATGATGATGCAGGGGGTGGATGTGGCACTGCCGGAAGCCACCGCAAAACCTCTGGTGACCCAGAAGGATAATCTGGTGGTCACCATCGACTCCGACCTGAAGGTTCATATCAATGATTTCGAAGTGGAGACCGACTTTCTGGGCGAGAAGCTTATCAAAATTCTCGAAAACCGCCCCGACCGGGAGGTTTATTTCCGAGCGGATAAAAGTGTTCCCTACGGTGAAGTGGTCAAGGTGATGGCAGAAATCAAAGCCGCCGGCGTGGAAAAGCTCGGCATGGTGACTGTGCCCAAGCAAGAGGAGCAGAAGGGGCCGCGCAAACTTAAATAATAAACCGCTGTCATGTCTTTTAATGCTGTCGCGTCTTCTAATAAGGAAATGTTAACCGAAGGTGGTTTGTGTTGATTCGGACAATCGTAAAATCCTTCGCCGAATACTTGAACTTAACCTTTGTCCTCTAATGGAGTTTGTGCGCCTTACGGGTTCATCGACGTAAATGATAAAATTTATCAACGCATATACGGCCGACGGGGAACGCTCTCGTCTGCTATGGCCGTTTCTGATATCACTGGCCGGCCATTTGCTGGTGTTCGGTTTTATCATTTTTAAGGCCAACTTCAGACCGGGCATTGACTTCAATCCAACGGCCATGAATGTGCAGATGGTCAGTCTGGCCGACTTGCCGGCCGCAGCGCCGCCCGCCAAAGGCCAGTCAAACACCGGAGCTCCGCCGGAAGTCGAAAAGAGCGCTCCGGCACCCAGGGAGGTGCCGGCCAAGGTTGAATCCACGCAGGAGAAGGCGGAAGCGGAAATTTCGATCGCCCCCACGCCGCCCAAAGTTAAGACCGCCCTCAAGTACAAGACGTTCAAACCGGACAAGGTCCTCGAGAAGACGATGCAGCAATTGGAAAAAAAGATGGAGTCGTCGTCGCCCAAGCCCTTGGAAGATACGTTCAAACGACTGCGCGAGCAGGTGGCCAGGGGCGAGCAGAGCGCCGGGGGCGATGAAAGCGGCGGCGTTGAAGCAACCGGCAATGTGGCCCAGGGTACCGGATCGGCTCCTGTCGGTCCCGCGATCGGTGGCGGCGGCAGGGGCGAACTCGAACTGATCGATCTGTACCGCCTGGAGATCGCCTATCAGGTGCAAAAAAACTGGGCTTTTGCCGAGCAGATGGCCGGTGGCGGCAGGAAGATGATGGCCAGCATCGTGTTCAAAGTGCTGCCGGATGGCTCAATCCAGGATATCTTCTTTACGGACCGTTCCGGCAACAGTTACCTGGACGAGTCGGCATACAGAGCCATTGTCAAGAGCAGTCCGGTGAAACCCCATCCTGCTGGACTTAGGGTGGCCTACATTGAAATGGGATTACGCTTTACGCCCGAAGGCGTGAATTGACTTTGCGGCAATATCCAACAACCAGGAGAAGATAACCCCGTGATGTTCTCATCCAAATGCAAACTGATATTGATTCTCGTGATGGCGGCCTTGTTCTTCAGTCCATTTCCGTTGACGGCCCAGGTTAAATATTTCGATATCAGTCCTTTCATGCGCAAAATGCCATTGGCCGTGCCGGTGTTCAAAGCCCTGACCCCCAGTACTCAGGAATCGGAGCACACGACGGCCGTCGCCGACCAGTTGTCTTCCATGCTCGATTTCACCGGCTTTTTCAAGCTCCTTGACCGCGGGTCTTTTTTGTACGATCCGCGCACTTCCGGTATCACGGCTGCGGAACTGAATTTCGCCAACTGGAAGACAGTGGGCGCTGAACTGCTGATCACCGGCGGCGTTCAGGTCGAGGGGAACGAATTGGTACTGGAAATGCGCTTGTACGATACCTTCAAAGGCACCCTGCTGATTGGAAAACGCTATCGGGGCGGGTTGGACGATCGGCGTACGATGATCAAGCGTTTCTGCGCCGATATCATGCAGGAACTGACCGGCTATCCGGGCATGTTCCACAGCCGGATGGCGTTTGTATCCACCGGCAGCGGACACAAAGAAATTTATACTTGCGATTTCGACGGCAGCGATATCCGCCGGATCACCAACAAAAACAATATTACTTCCTTTCCGGCCTGGTCCTGGGACGGCCGTCACATGGCTTTTACTTCTTTTATCAATGGCCCCGCCCAGATATTTATTCGCGATATGGAGAACGGCAGCGAAAGAAATGTCGTCGCCCAGGGCGTGCAGATCGCGCCAGCATGGCTGCCCAAGCGCTTTGAGCTGTCGGCGACGCTCTCGATGGACCGTGACCAGGAAATTTACCTGTTGACCGGCACCGGGAAAATGATTAAGAAGCTGACCGACAATCGCGGCATCGATGTAGAAGCGACATGGTCTCCCGATGGCAAACACATGGCCTTTGTATCCAATCGTGCTGGAACGCCCCAGATATACATCCAGGATATCAATGGCGGCAATATCCGCCGCCTGACCTTCAAAGGTAACTACAACACGCAACCGAGCTGGTCCCCGAGGGGGAATTTGATCGCGTATTCGTCAATGGCGGAAGGGGCACTCAATATAGTGGTAATTGACGTGGAAGGTAAAAACCCGATCCAGTTGACATATAATCAAGGTGACAATGAGGCGCCCTCTTGGTCACCCGACGGCAGCTTGATCGCCTTCAGTTCCACCCGCGAAGGCGTTTCCCGGATTTATGCGATGACGGCATTCGGGACCGATCAACGCCGCCTGCTTTCAGCGTCGGGTCAGCAGAGTCAGCCCAGGTGGTCACCGAATCTGTCCCAATGAGAATGATGCTGAGCTAAAGGAGGAGAACAATGAGGAAGTATTTGACATTGGTAATGGTGGTGGCCTTGGTCTTACCGGCCATGCTGTTGACAGTTTCGTGCGCTAAGAAAAGCATCGAAACACAACCGGCGGTAACCGAAGCACCGCCCCGGCCCGCTGTCGACAGTGATGCCGAAAAGGCCCGTATCGAAGCCGAGCGTCTGCGTGAACAGCAGGAGCGGGAAAGAGCCGCCTTAGTGGCAGCAGAGCGCGCCAAATTCGTCAATGAAGATATCTACTACGAATTTGACAGCTCGGCGCTGCTTCCGGCTGCCCAGAAAATCCTGAGTGGCAAAGCCGATTACATGCGCGCCAATCCGGCCATCAGGGTTACGGTCGAAGGGCATTGCGACGAACGCGGCACAGATGCTTACAACATGGCGCTTGGTCAGCGACGTGCCGATGCGGCCCGTGATTTTCTGGTCAAATCGGGAATTGAGCCCAACCGACTGAATACGATCAGCTATGGCGAAGAACGTCCGGTCGATCCGGGCAAAACGGAAGAGGCCTGGGCAAAGAATCGCCGTGCCCATTTCGTCATCAACTAGGTTGACGGGGGTTATCTTCCTTCGCCCAGCCGGGCGGTATCCGGCATTGGGAGACCTTTTCCGCCGAAACCAGACCGGCAGTCAGCGCATGTTACGCATGCGATGGACTGCCGGTTTAGGTCCTTTCGCCCGCTGCGCTCATGCCGCGGGTCTTACATGCAACCGCAGGAAAAAAACGCCATGAAACGTTACGTCTTGTTTGTTTGTTTTATCGTTTTAGCCCTGACCGGATGCGCTATTCAGAACGAGATGGCGGCGCTCGAATATCGGGTGGCCGCTCTCGAACGGCAGAATCAGCAGATTGCAGGTCAGAACACTGAACTGCGCCAACAACTGCAGACCCGCACCCAAGTTGCCGAAAAAGATCTGCGCAGCCAGTATGCCGCGACCGCCGCCGATCTAGAGGCGATCCAGGAAGAGATCCGCCTGCTCAATGGCCGGATAGAAGAACTCGCGCACAACGCCTCGCGTCGGGCAGAGGAAACCGAAACCATAAACCGGCGGGTCGAGGACCTCAGCCTCGGTACGGCCAAAGTGGACCAGCGCCTGGGGCGTGTCGAGCAGTATCTGGATCTGGAGCGTACGGCCAAACAGAGCGCCGCCGCCCCTCCCCCGGCATCCGCGGCGCAGCCGACGCCCGCTCCGGCGGCACCCGCCCCGGATACCGAACAGCAGCTGTATGCCACTGCCAAACAGCTCTTCGACAACAAGGATCTGGACAAGGCACGCCAGGAATTTCAGCGGCTGATCAATACCTATCCAAAATCCGAGAACGCCGACAATGCTCAATACTGGATTGCCGAAAGTTACTATCTTGAGAAATGGTATGAAAAGGCCATTCTCGAATACCAGACGGTAATTGAAAAATACCCTAAAGGCAACAAGGTGCCGGCAGCCATGCTCAAGCAGGCCATGGCATTCCAGCAACTGGGGGACAATTCCAACGCCCGACTCATTTACAGTGAACTCGTAAAACGTTATCCGCAGTCCAACGAAGCCAAAATTGCTGCACAGAAGATGAAGGAATTTTGAACTTCGGCCGTTTGGCGGGGTTCGAAACACCGAGGCGCCAATGCAGCCGATCAAGATTGTGGGGATCGATCCCGGATTGGCCAGCACCGGGATCGGCGTGATCACCGGAATGCGGGACAAGGTCCAGAGCTATGCTTTCGGCGCCGTCCACACGCATGCCCGCGAGAGTACGCCCTGTCGGCTGAGTCTCATCCATTCCCGCCTGCTTTCGCTATTCCAAAGCGAAAAACCCGATCTGGTCATTATCGAAGACATTTTTTCCCAGGACCGATTTCCGCAATCCGGCATCACGTTGGGCAAGGTGTGCGGGGTGATTCTGCTGGCTGGACACCAAACCGGCATTGCGATCAAGGAAATTCCGGTGCGTGAGGCCAAGCAGATCCTGACCGGAAGCGGCAACGCGGGGAAAGAACAGCTTGAAACGGCCGTACGAAAGATTCTCGGAGCGCCCCAACCCATTCGGCCGTTCCACGCTTCCGATGCCTTGGGACTTGCTCTGATCGGCCTGTTTCGTTATGTTGGCGGAACGCGGGTATGCTGATGCATGCCGGGACAGGGAAAAACGTCGTCACGCGGATTTGGTGACTCTGGTGACGTTTAATCTCACAGATGAAAAGCGAAGCTGAAAGCAAGGACCGATTCTCTCAGGTCCCAATTATTTGCTTCAGCTTTGAATCGTTCGAACGGAAATTCGGAAGCATTCGAGACTGTGCAGCTTCAGCAAAACCGAAAGCCTAAAGCTGGTTCAAGGGTACTCCATCATGATCGGCTATCTGGAAGGCAAACTGCTTAAAAAGGAAGAAGAACGCATCCTGCTGCTGGTCCAGCATGTGGGCTACGAGGTCCTGCTGCCGGTTTTTGTGCGCGATACCCTTGACGCCAAACAGACCGGCGATGAGGTGGCCTTTTACATTTATTACCATCAGACCGAACGCCAGCCCAAACCTGTACTGATCGGTTTCAATCTGGAAGCCGAGAAGGAATTCTTCCAGCGCTTCATCACCGTGGACGATATCGGCCCGCTCAAAGCCGTGAAAGCATTGAGTCTGCCGATAGCCGATGTGGCGCATGCAATCGAATGCGGCGATCTGGACCAGCTAAGGCATCTTCCGGGCATTGGTCCCCGCAGCGCTCAAAAGATCGTTGCCGCGCTTAAAGGCAGGGTGGAGAAATTTGTACTGACCCGCAAAGCGGAGCGTGTCGATACGCCTTCGGCTGATTTTGTTCAGGCGGTGCTGGACGTGCTGATCATCCAGCTTGGCCACAAGCCGGTGGATGCCAAACGCATGATCGCCGATGCGATCAAGCGCAACGGCGCCATCGAAACACCCGAAGCCCTTTTCGATGAAATATACCGGGGGGAACGGCCATGAGTGAGTCCACGGTGATCGTGTACGATGAAAGATAATACTCTTTTAACCCGTCATGTTCCAGTCCAGGGCATAGTGGACGGAACGTGCCAAGTCGATGACCGGGACTTTGAGCTTCAATCTCTGCGACCCGGGCGCCTGAGTGACTATGTCGGGCAGAAAGAGGTGGTCGATACACTGAAAATCGCCATCGAAGCCGCTTTACTGCGCAAGGAGCCTTTGGAGCACGTGATTTTTCACGGTCCGCCGGGATTAGGGAAGACAACGCTCGCGCACATTATCGCCCAGGAGATGGGCGGTCATTTGACCGTCACCTCCGGTCCGGCTCTTGAGAAGGGCGGCGACCTGCTGGGGATCTTGACGCACCTGGAAGAGGGCGATGTTCTGTTCATCGACGAGATTCACCGCACCCCCAAGGCCGTGGAAGAATTTTTGTATCCGGCCATGGAAGATTTCGCCGTGGACTTCGTTTTCGACAAGGGCATTCACGCCCGCAGTCACCGGTACCGCCTGAATCGCTTCACGTTAGTGGGCGCAACGACCCGCGTGGGGCTGCTTTCCGCTCCGCTGCGCGATCGTTTCGGATTATTCCGCAGTCTCGATTTCTACAGCCTCGACGAACTGGCCGAGATCATTCAGCGTTCGGCGGACATTCTGAATGTGGCCATCGATCCCCAAAGCGCACAAACATTGTCCCAGCGGTCTCGCGGCACGCCGCGTATCGTCAATCGTCTGCTCAAACGGGTGCGCGACTACGCGCAGGTCCGCGGTCACGGCCGGATCGACTGCGACACCGTCCAGTCCGCCCTGACGCTGGAGGGTATCGACGGCTGTGGTTTGACTCGCCTGGACCGTGCCTATCTCAAAACCATTATCGACTATTACCGCGGCGGTCCTGTGGGCATTGAAGCCATTGCGGCTACATTGCAGGAAGAATCCGATACCCTGGTGGATCTCGTCGAACCTTACCTGCTCAAGATCGGTATGGCGGTCAGGACCTCCGCGGGACGCAAAGCGACCGAAAGCGCCTACCGGCACCTGGGCTACCCGGTTCAGGCTAAGTTTCTTTAACGCGCAGCCCGGTCATTAAACAGATGCGGGCTGAGGGGAAGGTCGAAAGGGGGCAGCCGAAAGATTGAAGCTTTCGCCTTCAACTTCAGTGCCATGTGAATTGAAGCCTATGCGTTCAACCAGCATGACATGCGTACAGCTTGCCGAATAACCGATGGCGGTTATCTCACTTACCACGGACTTCGGAACCCGGGACGAGTATGTCGGCGTCCTCAAGGCAGTGATCTGCGGCATCAACCCGCAGGCGCTGGTCATTGACATCACCCATCACATTGCACCCCATGACGTGGCGGGTGCAGCCTTCATGTTGAAATCGACATTCACCTGGTTCCCGATCGCCAGCATACATGTGGCCGTGATAGACCCGGGAGTGGGCGGCACGCGTGCCATCGTTGCCGCCCGGGTAGCCGGCCATTATCTGATTGCTCCGGATAATGGCCTGTTGGCTCCTCTGATTGATGAATATGGGGTGGATGAACTGATTGCGGTTCAAACGCGGGCCTTTTTCAAACAGCCGCTCAGCCGGACCTTCCATGGCAGGGATATTTTTGCCCCGGTTGCTGCTCACCTGAGTCTGGGGGTCGCGATGCGGGATTTCGGACCGCCGATCGACCGCATGCAGTTGACTGATCTGGCGTGGCCCCGGCCGCACGTGGATGCGGACGGAACCTTGCATGGCCATGTGGTCGGGGTGGATCGGTTCGGTAATCTGATCACCGATATCGGGTACGATCATCTCAAGGCGGCTGCCCATTCCGGCGGTGGACGAGGGTTGCGTATCCATGCTGGAGGCAGGACCATCGAAGGTCTGATATCCAGTTACGGCCAAGGTCCGGAAGGAGTGCCGGCAGCGATCCTCGGGAGCCGTGACTGCCTGGAAATCGCCGTTAATCAGGGCTCGGCCGAAAAACTGCTTTCCATTGGCAAAGGTGCACCGGTTGAAGTGTGCCCGGCTGCACGCGGTACGAACAGCACCGGAGAAAACGCTTGAAAGTCCGATTCGGCGGGAAGTCGTGGTCCATGGAGTACATCCTGAATACCTTCCGTAATCTGTTTTTGTGGGGGGCTGTAACCGTTTTGTTTACCGTCTTTTCCACGATGCGCGCACTCTCGGACGACCAATCCCCCACTGTCATGATTCCTGATGTTCTGATTTATTCGGAACCCGATTCGGATGATGCTGCAGCTGTTTTGGTGGTCGATAAGCGTCGCCAACTGATCCTGCGGTATGTATTTGACTCCGAATGGCGGGAAATGCAGCGTTGGCCCTGTTCCACCGGGAAGGCAGCGGGGCCCAAACGGATCGAAGGCGATCAAAAAACACCCGAGGGGCTTTATTTCATCACCCGCAACGTTGGGCATCCCTATTTGACGGAGACCTATGGCAGCCGGGCGCTGGTTCTGGATTACCCCAATGCGATCGACCGGCGGCACGGCCGTACCGGCGGCAATATATGGCTGCACGGCACGAATAAGCCCCTGCGCGAGCGCGACAGCAACGGCTGTGTGGTACTGGCGAACTCCGATATCGATGCCCTGGCCGGAAGGGTGCAGCTTCAACGCACGCCGGTGATCATCGTCGACCGACTCGAGTGGTGGTCGCAGCGCGAGGCTGCGGACACCGCTGCAGTTCTTTTAAACCAGCTTCAGAGATGGCAGGACGCCCTGCTGGGAGACAGCTATGACCGCTTCCGTCATTGGTATGCGGGCAGCGCTGTTCCTACGCAGCAATGGTGGCAAACCTGGTGCAGGCTGCGCCAAAATTATGCCGTTGATGCTTCCGCATTGAAGAGTCAAATTCGCTCTGCGGTGATTTACCGCCACCAGGGCATCATCGTGATCATGTTCGAACACGACTTCAACGTCGCGCAGCGGCGTGTCCCGGCCGGGCGCCGCAAGCTATCGCTGCGCATGGTGAATCAACGGGTCCGCATCATTGAAGACACCTATTACGGCGGTCCGGAAGCGGCTGAGCCGGCCAGCGGAGAGGAACCGTTGTTTGCGGCCTGGCGGCGTCTGTGGCGATACCGGGATGGTAACGATACATCGTTCAAGCAGTCTGACCTGGAGGACCATGATACCTAAATTCGAACCCCCTGCTAATCCGGGCAAGCCGAAGAAACGCAAACCATACTGGAGTGTGATGCTGGTCGGTGAACATGGACGCGTCATACCCTTCAAATATTTTAAAGAGCTTGCCATCGGGGTGATCGCTTTGATGATCCTGGTGACCGCAGCAGGGCTGCTGGCCGGTTATCTCTATTTCCGCCAGACGCGATTGGTCGGGCAGCTGCAGGCCGAAATCGCCGATGTGCGCGAGCAGGGCGCCAAATTGCGCGATGAGAAGGACATGCTGCTGACCCAACTGGTCATCAGTCAGAAACCGGCGCTACCCGAATCGGCGCCGGAACCCGCCGGTGCGGCGGTGCCGGCCTCCCCGCAAGACAAGGCGCCGACCGACATTCAGGAGAAGTCTTCGACTGCCGCCGCCTCGAGCGATGAAACTAAAAGATCTCCATCGCCATCGACGGCGATGATGGGCAAGATCAGCCAGTTCGGTGTCGCTTATGATTCCGTACAGACGCTGCTGACCATCAAATTTCGGCTTCATAACGCCACCCCCGGCAAGCCGTTGTCCGGCAGGGCCGCCGTGGTGCTGAGCAGCCGGAACGATGCCGCCGTGAAGCAGGTGGTCATCCCGGGCACAGCCCTGGCCGACGGAGAAACCATTCCGAAACAGGGACAGGCGTTCACGGTCAACAACTACCGCACCATGGAGTTCAAATTACCAAACCCTCCAACGCCGATTGTTTTCGATATCGCCAATGTCTTTGTTTTTACGACAGAAGGCGCAGAAATACTTCAGCAAAAATTCGCATTCGAAATCGAACAGAAGCCAACGCCCGGGCCGGCCGAAAAGGTGGACAGCGCGCCGCTGCCGATCCGGCGCAGTGTTGATAAGCCGGCCCGGGTAACACCGGGTCCTGGGCCTGCATCACCGAGCCTGGAGAAATCCATTCCCCAGGAGACGGTATCCACGCCGCCGGCCGCCGATAATCTTCCAGTGGTTGATTCAGGGTCCTTCGGATCAACATCCGATGATGTTAGAGAGAAGTATTGATGGACCCGCGAGGCCCAAGAAAAGGATGTTATCATCAGATTAGTCAAATGCTTTCATGAACTTTACGATTACAGTGTCTAAGGTGTGCACGAAAATGAAGCCAACGATGGCAATTCACTCGAAAGGATTCGATTTTGAAGGACGATCAGAAGAACTTCTCTATCATCGATGAAGGGTTCACGATCGACGGCGCTGTATCAGGGAAAGGGCGTCTGGTTGTTAAAGGCACCGTCAAGGGAACGATTCAGGGTGATAATGTGGTGATCGCCCAGGAAGGGTGTGTTTACGCGGATGCGCGGGCAGGTGCTCTGACCGTCGGAGGCATATTCGAAGGGCAGGCCGAAGTCGATAAGGAGTTGGTCATACTGGCCAGCGGAAAGTGCTCCGGTCAGGTTAGGTGCCGCGACCTGGTCGTAGAGGCCGGTGGTATACTCAATGCCAGCGTGACGTGTCAAAATGCCGCAAGCGTCAAGTCTTCCCCGGTCACCTCAAAATAAAACTCCGCGTACAGCGCAAAATGATCGGAGGGGAAGCGACCGCCATAGGGGTCCGTGACCACCCGGGCCCTCGTCGGGCGCATGCCGCCGCGATAAAGGATCCAATCGATCGGTTCTCCCTGTCCGGTGCCGGTGAACCCATGAAAAGTCGGCTGAAGCGGTGGTTGAAGGGTGTGGTGAAACCCGCCCTTGGAGGATGTCAGAAATTCCAGAGCCGGACTGTTCTGATCGGCATTGAAATCGCCCATCAGTATTACCGCCGATGAGGCCGATCGACCGTCCAGGCGGTCGATGATCATTTGAGCGCTGCGGTGTTGAACATGCGGATCGAAATCGAAATGCGTGCTGATGCAGACGACTTGACGATCGCAGCACTCGAACACCCCCCACGAACACTGCCTTGGCCAGTGGCTGTCGACGAAACGGCTCGGGATGTCGGGTGTTGCCGAAAGGAAGAAATGATCCCGGCTAAGGCAGCGCCAGCGGGGATGGTAGAAAAGGACGTTGTTTTGCCAGAAATTCGGCGCCGGCCGGCGCTGGCCGATGACCTGGTATTCAGGCAGCAGCTTGGAAAGGTAGGTGATTTGAAAGTCGTTGGCTTCCTGAAATGCATAGAAGTCGCACGTGAACACCGATAGCAGGGATTCCAGACTGCCGCGACGCTTCTCCCAGCAATTGGGACCGTCGTCGGCAAGGCCGAAGCGCAGGTTCAGATTCAGCACACACACTTGGGGTGATGTGGGTGGGGCGTTCATTGAATCGCGTCCTCTTCGATGGAAGCCGGCGCAGCGTAAAAGTGATGCCGGCAGACACTGAAATCGCACGCTACAGAGGCAAAGTTGTCGAAAGTGACGTCGCTGAACGGCCACTGAAATTTGCGGCGCAGAAAATGGAAGATCGCAAGATAGTTGGTCAATATGCGCTCTTCCCACCTGAGCCCCAGGCTCCTGGCGGTATCTTTGATGGGTACTCGGGGTCCTTCGATTTCCAGGAAAGAGCCGAATGGCATCGTATCAATGCAAATCTGGACGTTCTCCAGCACAAAGCTCTCCCGCCACTTTTCATATGATTGAACGGCCCGAAAACCGACTGCGTTGAGAATTGCGTCCGTACTGCGGGCGTCGCTGACGGTCACCTCCAATTCACGGTAAATTTTAAAATCGGTGCTCGACTCGGTCGGCGGGCACTTGTAGGTCAGGCGGCAGGCGCTGTCCTGGCGCAGGCGCAACAGGCAGCCCTTGGCCTGGAGGCTGTTGGCGGCATCTTCATAACATAGATTTTTTTCAAACACCTGCCCCAGTGAGGCGGCCCCCAGCCCGATCAGTCGGCGACGGATGCTTTCCGAATCGCCAATATGAAATTTAACTTCGATCTCAAGGGACTGATTACTCGACATGACACGCCGCTCTCCATTTTCAACGTAAAATGATAATCATCGACCGCGTTGCAACTTAATTCCAGAAAGCGAGGGTGAATGTCAATTGCGAACGTCGACCGTTTCAACGGCATAGCGCCAATTGGGGCTGTGCCCGTAAAGAAAGCGATGGCGTTTACAATTGATGACGACCTCGATGACGAAAAATGATATAGAGGGGGACGATTCTGATTACGGAGATCATGCGCAGCATGTTGGCCCTATCGACATCCTGGATTGCGGGCCGTTTAAATGACCCCCGCGAGTTGCTGAAGACGCTGGAATCGGCCGGGATCACGGCGGTCGAACTGGAGTACCGTTTGACGCCCTCCCTTTTCAGCCGGCTCAAAGGGACGCTGGCCGACGCCGGCGTCACCGTTACCAGTCTCCACAACTATTGTCCGAATCCGTCGATCATCCCGCGCGCTAGGCCGAGCGGGGATTATTTCCGACTGTCGGCGCGTGACCCTGAAGAACGCAAACGGGCGGTGCAATGGACCGCGCGCACCATTGAAAACGCACACGACATAGAGGCGCACTATGTTGTCCTGCACTGCGGGTTCATCGTTGGCGGGCCTGACAGCCGTATTTTAATGGACGTACTGAACCAATCCGGCAGCGACAGCGAGGCGTTGCGGGACCGTTTGTTAGAGGCGGCGGTGCTGCGCCAGCGGACGAGG
>DDYQ01000155.1:0-13155 GCA_002348005.1 Desulfobacteraceae bacterium UBA2230
GGCGGCGAAATGATGATCACCGACCCTATCATCCACAACTGGCTGCATCCTTCAAAAGGAGTTGAATACGGTGTCATGGCCTTCTTCACCGCTGCCGTTGTGGTGGTGAGCAGAATGCTGTTGGCCTCCAGGAAAAAGAGAGTTGCGGAAGCTCCAGCGGCCGCTCCGGATATCGCCGCACCGCAGCCCAGCGCCATTGCCCACGAGGTTTAACAGTAACACACCTCTTCCCGGCCAGGGATTATCCAGCACCACCCCGCCGCCCGTCCGGAACTCTTCCGGCCGGGCGGTCCTGCTCCTAAGCTATAGAAAAACTTCACCTCGAGACCCGTGTTCCCCTGCCCCAGCTTGCGAAACCTAATCCACCGAACCGGCGACGGTCCAATGGGTGATCAACCGCTTCCAGGCTTTCTGCGCGCAAAGGTTGGTTGTCATCGTGTACAGCAAATCGTTCCTTGAAGAGACGGCCGCTTTCGGGCCGGTTCCGATCGCGATGCCGACAGCGCCCCCGGGCACTCAGTACCCGTCTGCGCGGCCGTTGGCTTGGCATCGGCCCGCAATCGGAACCCGCCGGCCATCCGAAAAGCCCCAGAACGCTGCGCTCGGGTGGAATAAACCAGCCTGAGTTGCCAGGGCGCGATCGAACTGCTGGGCGTGGCCTCGGAAGCCCCGCCTGGCGCAGCGGAGGATCGGCATCCCGCGCTATTTTGAGCGCGGCAAGTTTGCGGGCCGCGTATCACCCGCAAAACGGTACGGCGCGAACTTTCGGCGTCCCTGCCGCTTACGACGTATCCATTGTCGGACCCCGTCGCACCGGCGCTCCAGGCAAGCCAATGGTCAGTTACCCTCGAATTGACGACTGTGAGGATTGGAACAGGCAGGTCCGAACAGCGGAAGACAGGGGGAGGGATGGTCCTGGGTTGATGAATGCCTCACCCGGGTGCGCTTAACGCAACTCGCTAAAGAGAATGTTGCGTCGATCGGAGCATTATGGGTTCGACGAGGCCTTCGTGAGGTGGAACTTTTTACTGCTTGATGCAATCATAAGGGCCCCGGGAGGGGCGGGCAGCGCCTCCCCCGGGGCCCCGGGGCTGCACGAGTGCAGCAGTGGGGTCGTTTATTGAGCCAGTTTGGCAATGACGTCCGGAATAACTTTGTAGCACACGTAAGCGGCCAGTATCAGGCTGTAGGTCGGAACGATCCAGCGCCATATCCTCTCCGGGAAGGTGCGGGTCATCCAGGGCGCCAGAACCGCGGCCACCATGCTGCCCAGCATCATGGACGGCAGCAGGATGAAATCGATCACTTCTCCACCGGCCAGCATGGTCAGCCAGACGAGAATGGAGAAGCTGCTGATGGTCGCTTCGCACAGGGCCGTGATGGCCATCATGCTCTTGATCGGGATGCCGGAGAGAATACCGCCGATCGTCACCACCGGGCCGTAGCCGCCGCCGCCGACCCCCTTGTTGAAAGCCGCCAGGCCGCCCCAGAAGATCATCATCCTGGGCTTGTAAGAGCGTTCACGGCTTGCGCTGACCAGGGACATCACCCCCATCATCACCAGAAGCGCCGCCACATACAGGCTGATCCAGACTTTGTGCACTTTAAAGATCGCATACACGGCCGTGACGGAAATCCCCACCGCCAGACAGCCGGTGACGGAAACGAACAGCCACAGCTTGATGGTTTCCGACATGGGTTTGAAACTCCACTCGACATTGGCGAATTCCCGGTGCAGGAAGGTGCCCACCCAACCGGCGGTGGCCTGCTGAATCATCACGATGGGCACGATCTGTTTGGGATTGAAGCCCATCACCAGCAGCAGCGGGGTGATGGCGGTGCCGTACCCCATACCGGCCGAAGCATCCAGAAATTCGAAGATGACCGCCAGGGCTACGACCGACCAGACGATGTGCCAGTTGTTGGTGCCTTCATAACCGATGGCTTTGATGTAGGGCGAAGCAATACGCTGAGTGGCCTCGAAAGGATTGCCGGCCAGCCAGCAGCCGACGAGAAACATTCCTGCAAAGACGGCCATCCCCCACAACGCCGCTATAACGGCACCTTTTTCCGGCATGAAGCGTTCCCAGGTGGTCGTGTTGGCCTCCAGTTCCTTGGCCACTTCCCAGCCCATCCGTTTCTCTCTGATTTCTGTCGTCATTGGCTTACCTCCGTTTAGCTTATATGGTTGATGGTCCGTTTTATGATCTCAATAGGTTGATCTTCTCATGATCAAAAGGCATGCCAGGAAGCAATATCTTCACGGACGCAAGGGCACGCAGCATAATGCTTTGTAAATACTTCTGTTTTCGTCTGCAGGGCGACATTCATCTTCAGTGCGGCCGGCGGAGGCTGTAACCGTTCAGGTGACAGTGACACCTCCCCCGGCATTGGGCAGAGGACACGCTGGCATGCATGGTCCACGGGAAATGCCGACGTCTCCTCAAACCCGCTCGGCAGGTGTTGTGGGCCTGACCGACTGTTGCAACGGCGCGCCAAAAAAGATGCGCCCGCAAGAAGTTCTTCCGGGCGCCTGAAGGCAGGAGGTTTGAAGAGGGTTTCAGGAGAGAAAGATCGCGGTCAGAAAAACAAGGCTGCATAAGCCGACGCTCCTGCTGAGCGGCCCTTTGCACCAGGGCTTAAAATCGGACTCGGCACAGCGATGGCCTTTCTCACAGACATAGCGGACCCGCGTCTGGTCAGTCTGACGGCGGGTGTTCGTTTCGCGCTTGACCGCCGAACCGCACGGTTTTGGCTGATCTTTTTCCTTGTAGGCACAAATGCGCCGGGCGCCCGTTCTCCGGTAAACGGCATTGAAGAGCCGGTCCCATACCGTCGCGAAGATCGAAAGCGTCAACAGCAGGGCTATCAGGTGCTGTTTGGTCAGGCCCAGCGCGGCCAGCGTACTGCCCAAACGGGCTGGATTGAGAGGGCCTTCGACATCCCCGAACAATCCCAGACTGTAGAAAACGAAACTCAAGGCCATGATGCCCAGCGACAAGAAAAAATTACCCAGCCGCTGAGCACTGTTCCGACTGACGGGACGCCCCTCACTGATTTCAGGCGAAGGTATTGATTTCATGTTTTGCTCTCTCCTTGCAGGTGGATGATCCTGTTCTGCCACGCTCACTATCGCATCCAAAAGATGTGCCAAGCGGCGCCATGGTCAGCGGATGCGCTTTCTCGCGCAAAAACCTGCACTTCCAACGCGGTCCCGCGACCGGGAACCGCCAGACTGACCAGTGCCAATGGACAGTGGCATCCCCGACTGTCGCTTGCCGGGAGACACTGCGCACGGAAGCGGATTCCCAAGAGCTCGAAATATAATGGGCCGGCCCGCTCCTGACTGGCAGGACAATTGCAAAATGGATTCTCAATGGCTGTCAAAACCCTTACGACGGGGAAGCAGATCCATGAAAAACTACCGTGTGATTGATATCAGCGTTCCTCTGAGCCAGTCCTTGCCGCAGCATCCCAGTGTAGGCCCGGAAGAGGATTTGACGCGCGCCATCGAGTTGATGATCCGTTTTAACCGGCACTATATTGCGGTGATGCATAAAAATCGTGCTATCGGCATGGTCGGGTTGAAACAGGCGCTTTTAAAAATGGGGTTGCGCAACCCGTCCGGCGGCGAGGCCTGAATCGAAAATGCGGGCTTTACTTCGGAGCCGGATTCATTCTTCCTTTTGCTTGAAGTCATCGGCATTGATACCGCTTTCTTTCATCAAGCGGTGCAGATACTGGCGCTGAATACCGGCCCGGTCCGCCGCACGACTGATGTTACCCTTGTTCTCGCGCAGCAAGGCTTCAATATAGTGGCGGTGGAAATGCTGGGTCATCAGCTCTTTGGCATCCCGAAACGGCAATTGTCCCGCTTCCAGCCGGAATTCACCCACGCAGGCTTTACCATTCTGGTGAAGCTGCAAATCCTGCTCCTGCAGTGTCGCTCCGCGGCAGAAGATGACGCCGCGTTCGATGATGTTTTCCAGTTCACGCACATTGCCGGGATAGTCATAGGCGGTCAGCCTTTGAATAGCTTCAGAAGAAATATCGCGGATGGGTTTGGCATTCATGCGGGCGAATTTTTCCAGAAAATGATAGGCCAGCAAGGGGATGTCGGCTTTGCGCTCCCTGAGCGCCGGCAGTTCGAAATGGATGACATTGAGCCGGTAATACAGGTCCTCGCGGAACTGCCGGGCGGCAATGTCGGCCGCCAGGTCGTGGTTGGTTGCGGCGATGAAGCGTAAATCGGCCTTTTTGGTGGTTACGCTGCCCACAGGCTTATACTCCCCTTCCTGCAGTAAACGGAGCAGTTTGGTCTGCAGTACGTAGCTCAAGTCGCCGATCTCGTCCAGAAACAGGGTGCCGCCCTCAGCCTCTTCCACAAGCCCGCGCTTATCTTTCCAGGCCCCCGTGAAAGCCCCTTTGACATGCCCGAACAGCTCGCTTTCCAGGACATTCTCGGGAATCGCCGTACAATTGACGGTAATCAGTCTGCGCGTATTGCGCGTGCTGTACTGGTGTATGGCGCGGGCCAGCAGTTCCTTGCCGGTCCCGCTCGGACCGGTGACCAGGACCGTGGCCGATGCAGGGGCCACCTGGCGCACCCGGTCGTAAATCTCTTTCATTACGGGGGTGCCGCCGACCAGATTGGCGAAACCGGCTTTCTCGGTCAGGGCTTCCCATAACAGCCGGTTTTCACTCGTGACCCTGCGCCACTGCATAACCTTGTCGATGGTCAACAAAATGCGTTCACGCCGGAAGGGCTTGGTGATGTAGTCGTAAGCACCCTTTTGAGTGGCCTCCACGGCGGTTTCGATGGTTCCAAAGGCGGTCATGATAATGACACTGGCTTGCGGGTCATTTTTCTTGATCTGCTCCAGCAGACTGATTCCATCCAGCTGGGGCATGCGCAGATCCGTAAACACCAGATCGAAGGAACGCTGCTGCAATTGCTCCAGGGCCTTGACCGGATTGGTTTCGGTGACCACCTCGTGATCGGTCTCCTCGTTGATGATGCGCTGCAGCAGTATCAACATTTCCGGCTTGTCATCGACGATCAGTATGCTGCCTCTCATGACTTCCTCCGCTTATTGGGTCATCAGTTTGATGATGAACGTGGTGCCGCCCGTTGAATCGGGGGACTCGCGAAGCCGGCTCTGGCATTCTATGCTGCCGCCATACTTTTTGATGATCCCGTAACTGATGAACAATCCAAGACCGGTGCCCTCGCCCTCCGGTTTGGTGGTGAAAAAGGGATCATAAATGCGGTCGATATCTTCCGGCCGGATGCCTTCGCCTTCGTCCTCTATCTGCACCAGGGCCCGGCGCTTGGTTCGCTCGTAAGCGGTGTGGATATTGAGCCGCCCACCGGCCTTCATCGCTGCCGCCGCGTTGTTGATCAGGTTTAGAAATACCTGCCGCAGCTGCCGGCCGTCCCCCCTGACCAGAGGAATACCCTCCCTGAAATCGAGGTCTGGACGGATGCGTTGCATTTCCAGCGAATAGCGCACGATGGAAATGGTTTCCATCAGACATTGATTCAAATCGCTGAATGTCTCGCTTTCCTGCCCCACCCGGGCGAAACTAAGAAGATTTTCCACGATCTGTTTGCAGTGCAATCCCTGCTGCTCGATTATTTTCAAGTCTTCATACTCCTGGGCACCCTTCTCCTTTTTACGGACCAGCAAATCACAAAATCCCAGAATGACGCCGAGGGGATTGTTCAGTTCGTGGGCTACGCCGGCCGCCAAAGTACCCAGCGAAGCAAGTTTTTCCGTGTTGATCAACTGCTTCTCGAGCTTTTTGTTCTCCGTGATATCCCGTGCGATGCACAGCACCGCATACATCTCAGCCTGTTCATCTCTCAGCGGCATGCAATTGATGCTGATCCAGATATGGTGATCTCCGGTCTTCAACTCCAGTTCCTGGCGGATGCTCCGCCGGTTATGAAAAACCAGATCCACGCAGCGAACGATCTTCTGGGTTGCACTCTCCGGAAAAACCGTGCCGATACCTTTCAGCGACAGCGCCTCGGGCGTGCTGCCGAAAAATGCGGCGGTATAACTATTGACCGACAAGAATTTTTTTTCGGCATCCAGCGTGAAAATGAAGTCTTCGGCGCTCTCGATGAGGGAGCGGTATTTTTCTTCGGAACGCTTCAGCGCTTCCGTGCGGCTCATAACTCTTCTTTCAAGATTTTTAGACCAGCGCACCTCGAAGAAGATGGCGGTAGCGGCACCAGCCGCTACGATGCAGATCATGAGTACCTGAAGTAAAATCTGCCACATCTGAAGACTCTGGATACTTTCATGAATTTCCGACACCGGAGCCACCACCGCAACGGACCAGAACCGGGGTGGAGCGTTGCTGATGCGAATGGGGGTATAGGCGATCAGCTTTTGTATCTCTCCGGTGACGCCTCGATGCCAGACCGACGTATATTCTCCGAAACCCTCCTCGCCTTTGAGCATGCTTTCGCGCTGAATACGATTGATCTTGGAGAACGAATGCTGTTTAAAAAATACGGCCCGGATTTCGAAGGCATTGGCGCCGACATAGGGGGCAAAAGGGTGATAGAGAAATGTGCCCTGGCGATCGATGATCCAGGCGTAACCGCTGACTCCCGATCGGATATCCTTGATGAAGGAACTCAGAAACCAACCGATGTTGACATGGAAAAGGACGACCCGGTTCTTGTCGGGGGTCACCGGCACCGCCATTTTAAGCAGCAATTCCGAGTCCGCGATGATCGGGTCCGAAATCCACTCGCTGAGATCTTCCGTCAAAAAACTCTTCTGGATCTGCTCAAAAACGGCCGGCGTGAGGTCGACGGCAGCCATCATCTGATACGGCAGGTAAACGATATTGCTGTGCTCCCGCAAATCGATGATCTCGATCCTGCGGACACCGTTTTCAACCACCCGTTTCAGACTTTCCCTGGTGATTTCGGGAATGAGTTCAATTTGCCCCTCGCTCTGCCGAAGGTTTTGAGCCAGCAGAAGCAGTTCCCGTTTGATCAGGCTCAGTTCACGTTCCACCACACTGCGGATGTTGCGGGCCACCACCAACTGCTGGGCGTTGAATTGATGGGTGATCACACGGCCGATTTCGCGTCGGGTCCACAGGCTGATCAGGGTTCCAACGGCTACCACCAGCACGGCGGTGACCAGAACCGCTGCGATGATCCGATGTTCCAAGGGTGCGCGTTCGAACGGTTCCATGTCCATCCCGAATGATGCCGGCTCTCGCATCTTTGAGGGGAAGTTTGTGCAAAGAGCACGCCAACCCCGGATTGGCCTGTTTATTGCTGGCCTTGCAGTGGGGGTTCAGCCGCACGGCCGGTCGCTGTCATCTTTCGCGCGGGACTGTTATAATGCCGGGTCAGGGGCGGACCCGAAATGAATCGCCAGCGCGTGGAATGTAAAAGCTCCTGACAGTTCGTAAAAAGATATCAACGTTCCAGCGGGGGCTTGATGCCCCCACCCCAAAGAAAACTGAATCATGCGAATACTTCAGAAACTCAAAATTTTACGCCGGAACTCTCCCCAAGGCGGGCTCTCACGTGAAAACCTGATGGCGGTTTTCCGCCGCAAATACGCCAATTTCCAAACCCTGCTGGATTCAAACGCCCAGCTGCTGAAGGTCATTTCGGATATCGAACACAAGCTGCAAGGCCAGACCGTATTCGGACCCGCCTACATCGAAGCCCAGACCATGCGCAGCATATTTCACTGCGCCCGGATGATCGATTGTCTGGAAAAGATGTCCGGACGCGCCTATCCATCGCTGTATAAGGCGCTGGACGGCATCCATCGGCAAATCAAAATTGAAAAAGGCGAAGTTACCACCACGGCATCGGCCGGTTCGGACCTGCTGCTGCCGTATCGCCGTATCGGCCGGGAATCGACCGCTGCGGTGGGCGCCAAAAACGCCAACGTCGGAGAAATCATGAACCGCCTGGCGATCCCCACGCCCCGGGGATTCGCCATTACCACGGCCGCTTTCCGACATTACATCGCGGCCAATAACCTGGCCGAAATCATCTTGCGCATGAAGGCCAAAGCCGATCTGATCGAAGCCGAAACCATTCTGCAGGTCAGCCATGAGATCCAGAACAGGCTGATGCAGGCGGCGGTTCCAGCGGATCTGGCCGATGCCGTTTATCGGGCCCACGCGCAGCTGACACAGGAGATCGGCGGCAAATCCCCCAATATCTCGATGCGCAGCAGCGCCCTGGGCGAAGACAGCACGCTTTCCTTCGCGGGCCAGTATCTGACCGTGCTGAATGTTCCCGCCGAGCGGCTTCTGGAGGAATATAAACGAATTCTGGCCAGCCTCTTCACGCCCCACGCCATCAGCTATCGGCTGCACATGGCCATCACTTTCCAGGAAGCCGTGATGGCCGTTGCCTGTCAGGAGATGATCGATGCAAAGGCCAGCGGGGTCATGTACACGCGCAACCCGATAGACCCGCTGGAAAACCGGATTCTGATCCAATCGGTTTGGGGACTTGGGCCATATGTCGTCGAAGGCATCATCACACCCGACACCTACGTCTTCTCCAAACAGACCCCGCCTGTCCTGTTGAAATCCAGCATTGCGGATAAACCCGCCCGGCTTGTCGCCCTCGACGACGGAAGTCTGCGCGAAGAACCGGTGCCTGCGCACGAACGCCGCCTGGCGAGCCTGACCGAAGACCAGGCTCGCCAGCTTGCCGAATACGGTCTTCGCCTCGAGGCGCATTTCGGCGGCCCGCAGGATGTCGAGTGGGCGCTGGACCCGCTCGGCCGGCTGGTGGTGCTGCAGACCCGCCCTCTGCGCGTGGATGTCCAGCAGAGAGGCCTTCGAGAAGCTGAAACCGAACCGCTACCCGGTTACCCGCTCCTGCTGGAGGGCGGCGATATCGGGTGTATCGGGGTCGGTTGCGGGCCGGTCTTTCGGGTGGCGACCGAATCCGATCTGGCCGCCTTTCCGGATGGAGCCGTCCTGGTATCGGCATCCGCTTCCCCCCAACTGGTCATGGCCATGCCCAAAGCCCGGGCCATTCTGACCGATACGGGCAATATCGCCGATCACATGTCGTCCCTTGCCCGGGAGTACATGGTTCCCACGCTGCTGAATCTCGGCCGGGCCACCAAGATCCTGACGCCGGGAACGCTGGTCACCGTGGATGCAATCCATGGCAGAATTTACCTCGGACACGTCCGGGAACTGACCGATGCCGGTATCCGCTTCAGTGGTATCATGCACAACACTCCCACCTACCACGCCCTGCGCCGCAGGGCGGATCTGATCGTGCCGCTTAATCTGAAAGACCCCAAGGCGCCCGATTTTACCCCCTCCCGCTGCCGCACCCTTCACGACATTACGCGGTTTATCCATGAAAAGTCCTATGAAGAAATATTCCAGCTCGGCGATCTGGTTACCGACCGTGGAAAATTGTCGGTACGTCTCAAGGCGCCGCTCCCCCTGGACCTGTATGTCATCGATCTGGGTTCCGGGTTGCGTGTGGACGCCACTCAGGTGTCTGAGATCCGGCCTGCGGATGTCATATCGGCGCCGTTTGAATCGCTGCTCGCGGGAATGACCTGCGATGCGTTGTGCTGCCGGGAGCCCCGTCCCGTCAACCTGGGTGGGTTTTTCGCGGTCATGGGCCGGCAGATGCTGACGCCGCCCCATATAGCCGCCGAGCGCTTCGGCGACCGTAGTTATGCGATCATTTCCGACCGCTATCTGAATTTCAGCTCGCGGGTCGGCTACCACTACAGTGCACTGGACAGCCATTGCGGCCAGACGGCAGCCAAGAATTACATCAACTTTCAATTCAAAGGCGGGGCTGCCGACGAACTACGCCGCAACCGGCGGGCGCTTGTCATCGAAAAAGTACTGATCGCCAGCGGCTTCATGGTCAATACGGTGGGCGATCGGGTGACGGCCAGGATAGAGAAACTGGAGGCGCCGGAGATTCGCCGGAAACTGGATACGCTCGGCAGGCTGCTGATCTACACCCGTCAGATGGACATGCTCATGCACCATGGATCCATGGTGGACAAAATGGCCGAATGCTTCTTAAGCGGCAACTACAACCTGGATCCGGATGACGGCACACCGGTGTGCGGGATACCTCCCGGATAGGAACAATGCCAGAAAGCCGCCGCACCCACTACGTCCATGCCAACTACAGGATCCCGGCGGGCATGCTGCTGGGACTTCTCCTGGGGGTCTCGGCCGGATTCTGGTTTGTCAGGGGGCAGGAGCGCTTCGTGACGTTCTATACGGCAGGCGCCATCGGCCTCTTCAGCGGCTTCTGGGCCGGATTGGGGTGGCATTTAAAATCCCGGGCGCATGAAAGACCGTACGCGATGATGATCATTCTGGGCCTTGCGGCCCACCTGCTCGCCTACAGCGCCTATCTGAACCTTTCGATGCACGTCGGCGGCACCGCGGTATTCGATGAACTGCGGGCGCTGGACCCTGCCCGCATCGACAAGATCTTCATTATGCGGCAGTACCGCACCGACTCCATCGCCATCATCGAGAAACGGCGCGCCATAACCGAATTTGCGCGTGCATGCCGCACCATCCGGCCGTATATCCCCATGCCCGATTACGCGCCGCGGATTATTTTTTCGTGCTACGTAGATCTTGGCGACGCTTTCTCCCACGTCCTATACATCCATTTTTTCCATAATGAAGAGGATCGGCTGATGGGCGTCTTCGCCAGCCGGCGGGGGGAAACGGAAACGTATCGCGGCGCCTTCGTCAGCCGGGAATTGAGGCTCTGGTTCGACACCTACATAGAAGTGCCGTGATGGTGGAAACCATCATCTGAAGAGTCTGCGGATCAATCCCATGGAGGGCACATTCTCGCTGATGCTTTTCAGGGCCGAAAGGAAGGGGAGCGCGAGGATCACTCCCGGGACTCCCCACATCCAACCCCAGAAAAATATGGAGAGGGCGACCAGCAGCGGATTTACGGTCAGACGCCGGCCCAGCACCGTGGGCGTAATGAATTGTCCCTCGAGCAGGGTCAACAGAAAAAAGCAGGCCGGCGGCAAGGCCATACGCACCCAATTCTCGAACCAAATCACCGACACCATACCCAGGATCAAAATGGTTACGGCGGGGCCCAGATAAGGCACATAATTCAGCACTCCGGCAACCACCCCCCACAAAACCGGGTTGGGCATTCCCAGCAGGCCCATCACCACACCCGTTACGATCCCCAGCAGGATATTCAGGATCGTGATGGTGCCGATGTACGTGCTGATATCTCTCTCTATGGTATCGATCGTCAGAACCAGTCCGTCCCTGGAACCGTTTTCGCTCAGGTGATGCAATGCCCTTTGGCCGTATGCCAGGATAAAGTAGAGCAGCACGATCACCGCCACGATGCTCAGCACCAGTGACTTGGCGCTGGCATACAATTGGTCGCTCAAACTTGGCCCCTTGACCACCACCTCTCTGCCGTCGCCTTCGGACTCCGTAAGATCCTGAATTTTACGGGAAGCTTCCCTGGCCTGCTTCATGGTCGCAAAGAAGGTGTCCATTTTGAATTCGATCTGCCTCACGAACGAAGGTACGCGGTCGACCCACTCACCGGCCGGTTCGGCGAGTTGATAGGTGCCGAACCCGGCTGCCGCAACGATCATAAAGACCACCAACACCGCCCCCGCAGCATCCGGAATTTTCAAGCGGTTCATGAACCTGATCAGCGGCAGGAGCGCCAGGGCGATCAGAGCGGCGACGGCGACAGGCAGAAGCAGCGTGCGGAAGAAATAGATGGCATGCATCAGGGCGAGGATCAGCAGGCCGATCAGGATTCTCTCCTGCGCAAGGAAACGCGACAGATGCGAAAGGCGGGTTGATGTGGGCTCCTGACTCATGCGCTGTTCAAAACGTTGGAGTTGAAAACTCCCTCTACAATCTTCCCGAAATCGGCATAAGCGATGGGTTCAACATCGTATTCGAGAAAAGCCGGAGGTGTATTTTACTCCGGATCCGATCCGGTCCGGCATGATACCGACGTTCCAACCGGGAAGGGGGTGCCAGGGCGGCAGGGGGGCATAAAATCATTGACACTCCAGCGCCCAGCGCATAAACATCAAGCCGTTCTGCGCTGTAGAAAAAAGGTCTGAAGCAGCCCTGAAAAGCATTTCGCGCCTCAGCGCCCCGCGCCGGACCATGCGAAGCAAACCGGTGGACTGCCCCCCGTGTTCGCTATGCAGGACATCGAAGCTCCCTCGTGCCTGTGCGGCTTTCGTTTGACGGAAAGCGCCCGGATCCCGGGACAGCCCTATCAACCCCAACACAGAAAGGAGGAGATGCCCGCCAACCCAGCTCCTTAAGGCCTCACTCACCCGCCCTCCGCATGGAAACCGATCCTGGCGAGGCGGACGCGAACGGAAAGAAAAGGAGAAGTCATGGACGTTTTGTTGATGATGCTCGTTGCTTTTGCCGGCTATATTGCGATGTACCGGCTCTACGGCCAGTATATCGGCAAAAAGATCTTCGCCCTGTCGCAGAAAAACCGACCCCCATCGGTGGAGTTCGAGGACGGAGTCGACTACGTACCAACCCGCAAGGAAATCATTTTCGGTCACCACTTCACCTCCATCGCCGGCANNTCTGGATCTTTGTCGGCAGCGTGGTGATGGGGGCGGTGCACGACTTCGGCGCCCTGATCATTTCGATGCGCAACCAGGGGAAATCGATCTCCGATTACACCGCCAAGTACATCAACAACCGCACGCGTTTTATGTTTTTTCTAATCGTATTTCTGGAGCTGTGGATCGTGATCGCGATCTTCGGCCTGATCATCGCCGTCATTTTCGCCATGTACCCCCAGTCGGTGCTGGCGGTCTGGATCGAAGTGCCCATCGCCATCGCGCTGGGATACCTGGTGTACAAGAAAGGCGGCAACGTCACGGCCCTTTCGATCTATGCCATCCTGGCGATGTATCTCTTCGTCTTCCTGGGACCCTATCTTCCGATTAAGATGCCGGCCGTTGCGGGCATCCCGCCCACCGGCGTCTGGACCATCATTCTGCTGGCCTATGGATTTTTCGCCTCGATCCTGCCGGTGACCACTCTGCTCCAGCCCCGCGACTATATCAATTCGCACCAACTGATGGTCGCCATGGCGCTGATCAT
>DDYQ01000155.1:13195-13345 GCA_002348005.1 Desulfobacteraceae bacterium UBA2230
CCATCGCCTGCGGGGCGATTTCGGGATTTCACGCCCTGGTTTCCTCGGGAACTTCCGGCAAACAGGTTCGCAGCGAAGACGATGCCCTTTTCGTCGGGTATGGCGCCATGCTGATGGAAGGCGCGCTGGCCACCCTGGTGATCATCGCCG
>DDYQ01000068.1 GCA_002348005.1 Desulfobacteraceae bacterium UBA2230
ACTCTCGGGGAAACGGTGGTTCAGGAGTTTTTCCCCGACGGCACCCGCCGGTCTTATCGCCTCGTTCCGGAAGAAATGGGCCTGCGCCGGGGTGTTTTTGCGGACGTAGCCGCCCGAGGGGATCTCCGAACCGAGGCGGTGCGTTTCCTGCGGGTGATCGGCGGCATCGACCACCCGTCATGTGTCGACCTGGTCTGCGCCAACGCGGGTGCCATTCTCTACGTGGCCGGCAAAGCTTCGGATCTGTCGGCAGGCGTCTCCCGGGCAAGGGAGTTGATCCACACCGGACAAGCACTTGGCAAGCTGTGTCATTGGGTGGCCGTGCAATGCGATGATCTGCGCACGGGGCTGCAACGGTTTACCCAGATCGCCGCCCAGGCCGGGCTGGGCGAAGCGGTGGCGGCCCACCTGGGCTGACCGTTTTTCCGACGTTGGTTTATCTGCGACTTGCCGCCGGCCACCCTCTTCGGTCAACCGGTGCTCGCCCGCCCCTAAGGTTCTGAAAGCAAAAGAACGGCTCCGGGTATTGCGATCTGCATTTTCAGTTGTTACGACTTAAATGCAGGACGTTACGAAACGTCTGAATGCTGAAGGGATCCGAGATGGTAAGCTGGATCGAGCGTATACCCTACACGCCGCTTGTCATTCTTGCAGTCATCATGCTGTTGGCCCCCTTTCTTCCCATGCCCCATGTTCTGGAAAAGCTGCTGATGCTCAAAGAAGGGAGACTTTCAAGACCCATCGATATTTTCGACCTGCTGTTTCACCTCGCGCCCACGATGCTGCTGATCTTCAAAATCATACAAAGCACGCGCAAATGAATATCCAAGCCTGTGAAGAAGGAGCATGGGTTTATAGGCGTATTGCAGAAGGGGCAGGAATGAGCACCGGACAATTAAATCTGAATTACCGCCGCTGGGGATCCGGCAAACCGCTGATCATCGTCCATGGGCTTTTCGGATCCGTGGTGAACTGGAAGACTTTCGGTATGCGGCTGGCGCAGGAGTGGTCGGTATTCGCACTCGACCTGCGCAATCACGGGGACTCCCCGCACCATGCGCAGCTGAACTACACTGTCCTGCGTGAAGATTTAGAAGCGTTCATGGCGCAGCAGGGCATCGAAAAAGCAATTCTTCTAGGACACTCCCTGGGGGGAAAGGTCGTTATGACCTTTGCCGACCGATTCCCGCAAAAAGCGGAACGCCTCATCGTTCTGGACATCGCGCCCAGACCATACCCCACCGGCCACCGCGACCTGCTGCGGGCAATGATCGATCTGGATCTGCAGCGCGTAAAAAGTCGCAAAGAAGCCCTCGAGGGGCTGGCGGCAGCGATCCCTTCCCTGGCCGTCCGGCAATTTCTGCTCAAAAACCTGGCACGCGGCGGCGATGGTCGCTATCGCTGGAAAATCAATCTCGACGCGATCCACAAGCATCTTGACGAACTGAGTGAGGGGCCGCGCCTGCAGAACCGGTACCTGAACCCGACCCTGTTCATCCGCGGCGGAGCATCGACATACATCACCGCAGAAGATGTCGATCTCATACCGAAGTACTACCCGAACGCCCGGGTGGTCACCATAGAGGGCGCCGGCCACTGGCTGCATGCCGATGCGCGAGAGAAAACCCTGCAAACGATCCATGATTTCCTGCATTCGGAGTGATGACGCCAAAAACCGACGGGGCATCCCTGCAGGTTGTTAAGGAAGTGAACTATCCCGGGCATTGACTTCCCCCGGGTCGCCGAATCCCCTGTAAACGGCCTGGCTTAAAGTTGGTTGAGCCTTTCGAGTGCAGATCCGGTTCATTTGAAGCGCATGGGCGAAGTATTCGATCGAGGAGACGGCATATCGGCGACCTCCCGGGGGTCCCCACCGCCGATTCGCCATAGGCCGCGATCACAGCACGAAGCGCGTGAACAGATAGATTTGCCAGCCGATGACCGCGGAAAAGATCAGCGTGAATACGTTGAGAAACGCGCGGGCCGATACGTTCAAACCGCGCAGCGGATAATAATTCAGCAGCAGAATAATCGTCACTGCGCCGGCGGTAAGCCCGTACTTCACCGCCACGAAATAGCGCGGGCCGGCTTTGAGCAGCAGGTCCATGATCGGGTTCAGCTCGACGGCACCGTGCCCGACCAGAACGATCGTCAATACGGCATCACCCAGACTCAACAACAGAACGATGGCCGCCGCGACCAGCAAAGGTCTGGGGTAATGGTCAAGCAGGACCAGCTTGCGCCGGTCCTCGATGCGCCGGAGCTGCCGTCGCCGGCCGAACTTGCTCCCGGTCAACTGCGCCCGCAGAAGGCGTCTGTCGGGTCGCGAACGACGTTCGGGAGGATAGTCTGGATTGTTGGAATGTACCATGCGTTTTCCTTCAGTTTGCCGGTCAAGAAGGCGTTCACCCCGCTTGAACGTTGCGGCCAGACGGGACGGATGAACATACGCGTCCCCGGTGCCCATGGGGAGATCAAGAACTATGCCATCAACATATTGTGTACCCCGCTATCGTGATATACAAGATGCCTTTTCCAGATAGGTCATATTCTACCCACAAGGAAATGAAATACACACCCTCGGCCCACTGAGGCGTTTGCGGAGTCCCGAATGTTAAACCATCGGGCGATGTGCGCTAACCCCTTAACAGAAGGTCGAAAATTTGCCGCGCGCCGTCACACGGTGCCGGGCGGCCTGTCGGTATGTTCACATTGCACCCGACGGTAGCTGCCCGTTTTCGCAAACCCCAGACCCTTTGCCGGCGCAGACGCCGCCTGCGGAACTTCTCGAAGAAGAGTAATTAGGAAACAGAGTACATAAATTTCTTTCCATGCTTCATGCAATCTCGGCAGCGCAGGAAAAGTAAAATATCGTTTAACTATTTGATATAAATATTTTTTCTCACGACTGTCGATTGTGAACCACATTTGGCATGCCGAATGCATCAGTACTTTGCAAAAAAAATAAACTGCTTTGGAAAGGAGAAGCGTCATGATCAGCATAAAACGAGTGAAAGATTCGACCCGGGAACAACTAATCGGATTTGTCGATAAAAAAGAGGTGTTTTCCATCGAAAGAAGTGTCTTTCAGCCCTTCTGGAAAGTTTCGCACTACTCGACACTGCCGGACAGCCTGGCCCGAATCAAGGAATACACCAAGTGCATGAACGACATTGTTTTCGCGGCCGAAAGCTCTCGTTATCTATGATTTTCCGGTGCTGAAGCAAACCCGGGCGACTTCCATCTAAAGTACCGGGGGGGGAAGACGATGGGAGATAAATGATCGCTATCGGCGAAGCTGAAGCAAGTCTTTTCGAGAATCCGGTCATGCGTAAGCAAAGACTGCCGAGGCGCAGGAGAGTTGGACCCATCGAATCGGCAGCCGACCACCTGCAAGCGATTTTGGAAGCCAAGCCAAACCAAAGAACATCGTAACGAACTGGAGCAGCAAGGCAGGACCGCCACGGGCCCTGCCTTGCTGACGTTCATGAACCGGCCTTTGCTTCGCAATATCTGCTCACGTGCTTTCCGTTCTCTCCCCATGCAGCACAAGGCCCGCGGGCAGCGACTCGCCAAAGATCTCCTGTTCTTCCTGCCTGGCCAGAGGCACCACTTCAGTCAAGCAGCGCCGTTGCTCCGGCGGAATCGAGGCGGATTCCATCCAGCCGAGAAGGCGGTCGATTCGGTTCGGCTCGAGGTCACGGGTGCGATCCCCGGTTTTACGGGCCAGTTGCGCCAGCGCGCTGGCGACCGGTTTGGGGTCGCGCCAGGGCCGGGCAAGCAGGGCCTCGATCCAGTCGGAGGCCTCCTGGGGTGGGATGACGCGATCGGCGGGGCCATACAGCAGTTCACGGGCGCCAAGGCGGGCCAGCGCCCAGAGGTGCGGCTCCCGGGGATTTGCGGGCTGCAGGTGCTTGAGCAGCCATCGGCCCCACATGCTCTTGTCCTTGACCGAGAGTCGCTCCAGATTGGCCAGTGCCATACAGACCTCGGAAAGTTCCTGGGACGTCAGGGTGAATTTGGCTCCTTTCAGCGGGTTGAGAAGCGGCGTCACGTCCTGGCTGATCTGGCGCTGTTGGCCGGCACTGAGCCCGGCCGCCAGCCGGCGCCACATGATCCACCACTCGCAGCGGACCTGTCTGTTTTTGGCGTGCAGGGGCCCCTGGCCGTAGAGCCGCCAGGCCTTCTGGACGCGTTGCGGGTCCAGGCCGTGTCCCAGCCCCGGCCGCAGACAAAAGCCGGTCAGATTCATCCAGCGCGCCTCGTGAAAAGGAGAGCTCTGACGCACCTGGGGCATTTCCAGAAGCGTGTCGGCGAGATCGCGGATCAAGCTCAGGGGCCACTGCTCGCGGGGAAGGTCCACGGTCCGGGTGATCTGTTTGCCTACGGCCTCCAATGCATTGCGCCCGCTTTTAAAGGCTTCGGCCACGACGCCGCGCGCCCGCGCCATGGCGTCTTCGTCCAGAACCGTCTCCTCACCAACCTCGGCGGGGGCGGCGGCCGCACGCAGCTGAAACTGCAGCTGCCAGCGATGCTCGCTGACCAGCGAACGGCAGTAGAGGGCCAGTGTGCCGACCTCGCTGTAGTGCGCCTCGATCCGCACCGGAATCGCTTTTTTCACGCCCTGCCGGCCGTATTGAATCACCGTCTGCAGGGGCGGCATCACGGACAGGCTTTCATCGATATCGACAAGCTGGCCGCTGCGATCGCCGCTTCGGTAGCTTGAGCTGTAAAGATCGAACCGAACCGGCTGGTTGATGAGCACTTCGAAGCGCAGGTCGGGCAATTCGATCACGGCACCCTCTTCCACACCGCGCTCCACCAGGCATATCGCCTGCGGGGCGGCAGACTGCCCGTCACCGGCCCTCTCGACCCCGAGATAATAGGAACGTGGTGCGCCGCTGCCCACCCGCACGCCGCGCCCGATTTTGACCAGACCGTAATAGGCCGCTCCCTGGGCCACGGCCAGTTCCGGCGCGGGGTTTTCCAGCACGCGCGGCGCTTCGGCGGCCGTTGGGGTGAACCAATGCCGCAGCGCGCCGATGATCTTTTCCTGAATTAAACGGGGACCGAGCGCGCCGCCATTGAACAGCACGAGATCGGGCAGCGGTGCCGTCTTGCCCAACGCATCGGCCACACTCCGCCGGTGGCGCTCCAGAAAGCGGATCAGGTGCCGGCTGATGGCCGGGTCGGGTTCATAGGGCAGTCCGAATTCGGCAATGGCCTGACGCTGCGCCGCAACACCACCGATCGTGTCGACCAGGGGGAAAAATCCTTCCAGAATGGTCTGTTCGACCATTTGACGATCCAGTTCGGCCGTCAGGGCATCCCCGATCAGGCGGCTGCCCTTGCCGGCCAGCGCAATGCGCCACCGCTCGGCAGCGCCGGACAGGATCTGCTCTTTGGCTTGACGGCATTGGTGGCACAGGGCCGTCCAGCGATCCGCCGAAAGCCGGCCGCCTTTCCCGCCCCAGCCCATCTCCACCCGCCGTGCCAGCGCCAGATCCATGTTGTCGCCGCCCAGCAGCAAATGATCGCCTACGGCAATGCGCTCGAAGCGTGGTCCACCCGCGGGAGAGGCCTTCAGCGTCACCAGGGTGAAATCGGTCGTGCCGCCGCCCACATCGCAGATCAGAATCAGTTCATCGGGCCGCACCAGGTCGGGCCACTGTGCTTCGTGGCGCGTCAGCCAGCTGTAAAAAGCGGCCAGTGATTCTTCGAGCAGCGTGACGGGTGGATATCCGGCCAGTTGCGCCGCTTCCAGGGTCAGTTCGCGGGCCACTTCGTCGAAGGAGGCCGGCACGGTGATGACGACGGCCTGGTGTTCGAGAAAAAGCTCTTCTTCGTCGCCCTGGCGATGGTTCCAGGCCCGCTTGATGTGCTCCAGATAGGCG
>DDYQ01000223.1 GCA_002348005.1 Desulfobacteraceae bacterium UBA2230
GAAAAGGTCTCCTACGACGAAATGCTCGAACTGGCCAGCCTTGGTGCCAAGGTTCTGCAGATCCGGTCGGTGGGTTTTGCCAAAAAATACAATATCCCCGTGCATGTACGGTCGTCCTTCAGCGATGAGGAGGGTACCATGGTCGTCAGTGAAGATTCGGGAATGGAACAACTGGTCGTATCCGCGGTGGCCCAGGACAAAAACCAGGCCCGCGTAACCATCACCAAGGTGCCCGACCAGCCGGGCATCGCGGCCAAGATATTTTCGCCCATCGCCGAAGCGGGCATCATTGTGGATATGATTATCCAGAATACCCGTCAGGGAGGCAAAACGGATATTTCCTTTACCGTGCCCAAAGCCGATTTCAAACGCACGCTGGACATGGGCAGGAAAATTGCCGGCCAAATCGGCGCCGAGGATGTATTGGGCGATATGAACATTTCCAAGGTATCGGTTATCGGTGTGGGCATGAAGAACCATGCCGGCGTCGCCTCGGTCATGTTCAATACTCTGGCGCGCGAGAACATCAACATCATCATGATCGCCACGTCGGAAATCCGCATCTCCTGCGCCATTGAAGAGAAATATACCGAACTGGCGGTCCGTGTCCTGCACACGGCTTTCGGCCTGGACGCCGAGGTTTGATGCGCATTTTTCGAGGCCGCGATCCGAGGTAAACGTACGTGCCTGCGTTCAGCCCCGTTCAACAAATATTGATTCTTCTGCTGGGATTGGCCGCCCTTGGGCTCACCCTGTGGCGTTATTGGAACCTTTTTTGAACGGCCCCCTGGTGGTCAACGCGCTTTGATCACCGCATCGATTTCCTCGGCGATGCGCACCGCTGCGGCGACCGGATCGGCGGCTTCCCGGATGGGCCGCCCGATCACGATGTAATCGGCACCCGAAGAAACGGCCATGGCCGGAGTGACCACCCGTTGCTGATCGTTTCGGGATACATTTTCCCAGGCCGGACGAATTCCCGGCGTCACCGTGATAAACCCAGGACCGAAATGACTTCGCACCAGGCCGACTTCATGCCCCGAACACACGATGCCGGGTAAACCGGCGGCCTTGGCCAAACCCGCCCTGTACAACACCAGGCGCCCCGGATCGTTGGCCATCTCGGGCGGATATCCCGCGGCCTGCAGGTCTGCGGCGGATACACTGGTGAGCACGGTCACGCCCAAAACATCAACCGATCCCGAAGCCCGCACGGCCGCCTCCAGCATAGCCCGGTTTTCACCGCAATGGATCGTTGCAAATCTGGGCTTCAGCGCGGCCACGGCGGCCATCGCCTGCTGCACGGTGGCCGGGATATCGTGCAGCTTCAGGTCGAGGAAAACACCGCCGGATGCATGCGCTACGATCCATTCGACCAGATCGGGACCCGTACGGATAAACAACTCCAATCCGACTTTGAAGATGTTGACGTGATCCCGCAGGCGCGTTACCCAGGCGCGGGCCGCCTCGGCCGAAGCGACGTCGAGTGCGAAGATGAGATACTCTTTACCCGTCTTCATAGAATTGCCCTGACTTCAGTGATAAGACTGACAGTAATCCAACTTATAACCCAACCGGCCGTGTTTCGAAAGACACTCCTGACGCATATTGGTCATGAAAAGAAAAATGATTGAATTATATAAGAATTTCATGATAATAAGAAGCACTGACACGCACCCGCAGCGGGGTACCTGTATTGAGCTTGCATTCCAGACATCATGTAGCGGTCGCAATCATCCGCCTCAATGAAGCGCAGCCGATCCTGCTACGAACCCGCCTGCGCGCCCGGGAAGGGATGGCCCTTTATTGCAGGCCGAGGGGGTACGGAAGCGTCATGGGTGGGCTGCCGCCGGCCGCCGCCCGCCCGGTGCGGCGCCATCCTGTCACCCTATCGGGCACGCCCTTTACCGAATCAATCGATCCAATGCTTCCGGCGGCATTCCCGCAAGCAGCCGATGCGGCGGCGGAAATCCTTCAGGCGCCATGATGTCGATCACCCCGGAGCAACACACGCTGCTTAAACACCTGCCGGCCGTAGACCGTCTGCTCGTCGCGGCCCAGAAGATGAAAGCGCTGCAGGATCTGCCCAAGGCGGTACTCACGCGCGCTATCCGCGAGACCCTGGAAGCCGAGCGCCAACGCATCCTGCAATCCCCCGACGCTCTTCCCATGAAGGTGGAGCGTCTTACGGTGGAAGTTCTATTACCGCAAGTGGCGCAGCGGGCAGCGGGACTGCAGGCCTACAACCTGCAAACCGTGGTCAATGCCACCGGAATCGTAGTGCATACCAACCTGGGCCGCTCTCCGCTGGCGCAACCCGCCGTCGATCATTTGTTGGTCATCGCGCAGCGCTACTCCAACCTTGAATTCGACCTCGCCCGCGGCCGGCGGGGATCCCGCTACAATGCCGTGGAAGACCTTTTATGCGAACTCAGCGGCGCCGAGGCGGCCCTCGCCGTAAACAACAACGCGGCGGCGGTTCTTTTAAGCCTGGACACCCTGGCGCGCGGCAAAGAAGTGGTGATTTCGCGGGGTGAACTGGTGGAGATCGGCGGATCTTTCCGCGTTCCCGATGTCATGATCAAAAGCGGCGCCATTCTAAAAGAGGTCGGTACCACCAACCGGACCCATCTGCGTGACTACGAGAACGCCATCGGCAGCAACACCGGCTTGCTGCTCAAGGTGCATACCAGCAATTACAGCATCGTCGGCTTCACGGCGGCTGTGCCGTTGGCGGAATTGGCGGTTGTGGGGGCCAAATTCAACCTGACGGTAATGGAAGATCTGGGCAGCGGCAACTTTATCGACCTTACCCGGTACGGGCTCACGTGCGAGCCAACCGTGCAGCAGTCGGTGGCCTCCGGCGCCGATGTGGTGACCTTCAGCGGGGACAAACTGCTCGGCGGCCCCCAAGCTGGTCTGATCGTCGGCAAAAAGCACGTGGTGGAGCGCATCAAGGCCAACCCGCTGACCCGCGCCGTGCGCATCGACAAGCTGACCCTGGCGGCGCTCGAGGCCACGCTGAAGTTATATCGCGACGAACAGCAGGCGATCGAAAGCATTCCGACCCTGCGCATGCTGACCATCGGCCGGCCGGAGATCGAGCGCCGCGCCAGGCAGCTGGCCGCGGAACTGCAGGCGCTGTCTGATGACCGCCTTCAGGTTGATCTATGCGATATGCCGTCCCAGGCGGGCGGCGGTTCTCTTCCCATGCTGGTTCTGCCCAGTTGGGGCGTGAGTCTGCGCATCCGCGGAATTTCGACCCAGGCCGTCGAAACGGCCCTGCGCCGGCAGCGCCCCGCAATCATCGGCCGGATTGAGAACGATCTGTTCCTGATGGATGCGCGAACGATCATGGATGAAGAACTACCGCTGATTTCCGCGGCTTTCCAGCACCTGCTGAACCCTTCAAATTCGGGAGTCTCCAATGTGTACGACCCCACCTGAGTCTGCGGTAGCCGATACCTTCCTGCGCCACGCCTCCGAAACGGAGTTGCTCCGCCATACTAACCGAACCGGGGCGGCCGCCCCACAGACGTCAGCCGAAGGGAGGCCCGCGCTGCTCGATCTGGCCGACGGGCCGCCCGAAGGGATCGATCCGGCGCTGATGAGCCGACTAGCCCAGTGGACGGCCTTCAACGTGCTGGCCATCCGCATCGATTCCCCTCCCGGGGACCCCGACAGTTCGGGCGAGCCGCATGCCACGCTTCACCGGCTGCTGAACGCGCTCCAATCCGGGCACGGCGCCGTATGGTTTCCCTGGCAAACTGGATTGTACGGATGTGTCGTCCCGGAGGTGGGTACCGAAACCGCCCTTGCGCTGGCCAGCGCCTTGCAGGCCGATCTTGTTCGGGAACGGCCGGAAACGGTCTCCATCGGAATCGCCGCATTTCCGTTGATTTCTTTCAACCGCACCCAGAGTCTGGCAAATGCCTGTAAGGCGCTCGAACATGCCGCCTTTTTCGGCCCCGGCAGCGCCGTCATTTTCGATGCGGTCAGCCTGAACATAAGCGGTGACCAGCATTATCAGGCGGGTGACATGGGGGCCGCCATGGCAGAATACCGGGCCGCATTGCGCCTCGATCCTCAAAACGTAAACGTCCATAACAGCCTGGGCGTTTGCATGGCGCGCATAAAAGATTTCGGGGCGGCGCGCGAAAGCTTTCAAGCCGCCTTGGCAATCAATCCCCACGAAAGCATGGCGGCATTCAACCTGGGCATGTTGAAGCGCCTGGAAAATGAAGCGGAAGCCGCTCTGGCGCTCTTCGAATCCGCCCACTCGCTGGATCCGCTCTCGTTCGATATCAACCTGCAATTGGGCATTTCGCTGGTCGAACTCGCCCGCTGGGCAGAGGCCCGCCCCTTTCTGGAAGCGGCCGTCACGCAGCGGGCGGACAACGCCCGCGCACACTGCTGGCTGGGACAGTGCCTGGCCGGCCTTGCACGGCTCCCGGAAGCGATTCAGGCGCTGACCCGGGCGGCCAAGCTCAACCCCAATGATGCCGCAGCGCTTTCGGCCCTGGGCGCACTCTATGCCGCCAAGGGCGAGAACCCCGATGTGTGTATGACCTTCTGCCGCCAAAGTGTGCTGCTGGCTCCTCAAAACGGATTGTACCGGCACCGTCTGGGCTGCCTGTACAAGCAATACGATCAACTGGACAGCGCACTTGCAGAATTCGAATCAGCAGCCGCGCTGGGATACGATTCGACATCCGACATCGACGAGATCCGTCATCTGATCGGCGTGGCATCCGGGCCGGACCCCGCGCCCGACCAACAGCTCGCCGCCTCCTGACCGCGACGTCCCCTTCGATCGGCAAATCTGGCCGAAGGCATGCTGCTGCGGGATCATCCAGGAGGTTGCTGCGGGTATTTCGGGGTGCTTGCAGATCATCCGACGCGCTCGGGTGCGCACGATGACCGCAGCAGCCTGCTTATGGAACGGAGACCTTCCGTCAGATCGCGAATCGCTTGATTTTTATACCCCACGCGTTATAGTGGGGCTCCCGTGATCATTCCGGGATTACTGCAAAAAAATGGTCCGAACTTGCAGGGCCGCCCCCTTGGGGCGCAAAGCGCATCTTCAGGAGAATGGGTCATGCCGATCTACGAATACCAGTGTGAAGGCTGCGGACATCAATTCGAATGCCTTGTTTTGGGTGGCGACATACCGAACTGCCCGTGTTGTAAGAGCCCAAAAGTCTGTCGCTTGATGTCGGCCTGCGGGTTTGTTTCCAAGGGGGCCGGCGGACAGACCGTCAGCTCGTCTTCCGCCTCGTGCGGCGGCTGCAAAGCGTCAAGCTGCGCAGGATGCGGGCACTGATGCGGCGCATCCTGCGCATAGGAACCCGAGGCAGCCAGCTGGCGCTGTGGCAGTCCAGGTGGGTGCAGTCGGCGCTCTCCCGTCGCTGGCCCACCGTTTCACTGGAACTTGAGGTTATCAGAACCACCGGCGACAAAATCCAGGACGTACCGCTTTCGCGGGTGGGCGGCAAAGGCCTTTTCGTCAAGGAAATCGAAGAAGCTTTACTGGACGGCCGGATCGACGTAGCGGTACACAGTATGAAGGATATGCCCTCCGAACTCCCGTCCGGTCTCACGATCGGTGCCATACCGCTGCGCGAGAATCCGCTGGATATTCTGGCAGCCGGATCTTCCCGCTCGCTGGAGGCCTTGCCGAGAGGCGCCCGTGTAGGAACCAGCAGTTTACGGCGTACGGCGCAACTGCTTCATCTGCGGCCGGACCTGAATATTGCGCCCCTGAGGGGCAATATCGATACCCGGCTGCGAAAACTTGCCGCAAACGATCTCGATGCCGTTATCCTGGCGGCAGCGGGAGTGTTGCGCCTCGATCTGGCCGACCGGATCAGCGCCTATCTGCCGGCGTCGCAGATGCTGCCGGCCGTGGGCCAGGGCGCCCTGTGCATTGAGACGCGCATCGATGATCCGGTTGTGGGACCTCTGGTGTCCGCGTTGGAACATGCCGATACGCGTACGGCGGTGACGGCCGAACGCGCTTTCCTGGCCCGCCTGGAAGGCGGCTGCCAGGTGCCCATTGCCGCCTACGCCGAAGTCGACGGCGAACGGGTTCATCTGACCGGATTGGTGGCCGAACCGAACGGCCGGCAGTTTATCAAAGCCTCAAGAACCTGCGCCCGTGCGGATGCCGAAAACATGGGCCGCGGGCTGGCTGAAGAGTTGCTGGATCGTGGCGCCGGGGACATACTGGAAAGGGTGCGGCACAATGGCTGATCAAGCGCGCGGTGCACTCGTTTATCTGGTGGGAGCGGGCCCGGGCGACCCCGAATTGATCACCGCCAAAGGCGTGCGGTGTATCGCGGCGGCCGACGTGCTCATTTACGATTATCTGGCTTCCAAGGCGCTGCTGGTGCATATTGGGCCTGGTTGCGAAGCGATCTATGTGGGCAAACAGGGGGGAGACCATACCCTGTCGCAGGAGCAAATCAATCAGCTGATTCTGAACAAGGCCCGGGAAGGTAAGGTCGTCACCCGGCTAAAGGGCGGCGATCCCTTCATTTTCGGGCGGGGCGGCGAAGAGGCTGAAATCCTGGCGCACGCCGGAATCCCTTTTGAAATCGTTCCCGGTGTGACCTCGGCGATCGCGGCGGCCGCGTATGCCGGAATACCCTTGACCCATCGTGAGTACACCAGCACGGTGGCGTTCGTCACCGGGCATGAAGACCCGCTCAAGACTGAATCGAGCATCGACTGGGCCAGTCTGGCCAAGATCGGCACCCTGGTGTTCTTCATGGGGGTCAAGAACCTGCCGCAGATTGTGCGGATGCTGCTCCAACACGGCCGCGGCGCCCACACTCCGGCAGCCCTGATCCGCTGGGGGACGACCAGCCGGCAGCGCACCGTCACCGGCACGCTGACCGATATCGCCGAGCGTGCCCAAAATGCCGGCATCAAGGCGCCGGCCATCATCGTGGTGGGCGAAGTGGTCGCGCTGCGCGAAAAACTGCAGTGGTTTGAACGTCGCCCCCTCTTGGGAAAGCGCATCGTCGTGACCCGCGCACGCGCTCAGGCCAGCGACCTGGTCCAACGCTTGAGCGAAATGGGCGCCGAGTGCCTGGAGGTCCCCACGATTCAAGTGGTACCGCCGGAGAGCTGGCAGCCCCTGGACGATGCCATTGCGGGACTGGATCGTTATCAGTGGCTGATATTCACCAGTGTGAACGGGGTTCATCATTTCTTCGAGCGACTCTTCGCCCAGGGCCTGGACGCCCGTGCCCTGGGCCACATTCACACGGCCGCCATAGGACCCGCTACGGCAGGGTGCCTGCGCCGATATGGCGTGAATACCGATATCCTGCCGCAGACCTATCAGGCCGAAGCAGTGGCGGAAGCTTTTGCCCGTGAACCGCTGAAGGGCCGTAAAATTTTATTGCCCCGGGCCAAAGAAGCCCGCTCCGTGCTGCCCGAAGCATTAAGGCGCATGGGTGCCGGCGTTGACGAAATCGTCGCCTATGAAACGATCCAGGGCGAAAGCCATGCCGATCAAGTAGTGACCGCGTTGCAGGCGCGTGACATCGACATGATTACCTTCACCAGTTCTTCGACTGTGCACAACTTCCGCGCGCTTCTGCCGCCCGGAAAAAGCGAAGAACTGCTCCAGGGCGTTGCCATCGCCTGCATCGGTCCGATTACGGCGGAAACGGCGCGGCAATTGGGTTTACAGGTCCATGTCGCCGCCGAGGCCTTCACGATCGACGGTCTTTGCCAGGCGATCGTCCGGTATTACAATCAATAGGTTGATGTCATCCTCTGCCGTTTAGCCATCCATTAGGAGCTCTGCTCGCCCGAATCGAAGCCTGGCCGTGTGATCATTCCCCTAACCTGTGGGAGGAACATGAATAGCCTGATTCTCGATCGTTTGCCCAATTTCGTGCAGACCATCCGGGCGATGATGGACATCATCATCACCAATATCGTGCTGGTCGGGCAGATTCCGGCCCCGACCTTCGGGGAAAAAGATCGGGTGGCTTTCTTTCTGGACCGGTTGGCCGGATTTCAGGTCGATGAGTGCACCATGGATGCCTTCGGCAATCCAATCGGTATTCTGCGCGGAAGCGACCGCAGCAAGCCGCCCATCTTCGTGGTCGCCCACATGGATACGCCTTTCGGCAGCGACGTGGATCACCATTTTACCGTCAAACAGAACAACCTGTCGGGACCGGGTTTGCTGGACAACTCACTGAGCGTGGGTGTGCTCCTGTCACTGCCGGAGATCCTGCGCCGTCTGGGGCTGCAGTTCGATTCGGACATCGTACTGGCCGGGGTGGTCCAGTCTATCGGGCGTGGCAATCTGCGCGGCATCCGCCATCTGATCAAGACCTGGGCAACACCTATCCGGGCGGCGATATGCCTTGAAAGCGGTGAGCTGGGTCGACTGAACTACTACTCGGACGGCATGGTCCGCTGTGAGGTGGTGTGCCAGGTAGAACCAGGCGACGGTCGTTCTCCGCGCTTCCGCCCCAATGCCATTCTAGTGCTGAATGAAGTCATCAATCAGATATTGGAGCTGCGGCTGCCGCTGAAACCGCGCTCCAAAATCATATTCGGCACCATCCAGGGGGGGCTCAAACACGGCGAGATCGCCCTGGAGGCGACTTTGGGCATGGAAATTCACAGCGATTCGGACGGCATGGTCAAGCGTCTCTATGGCGACATCAAGGATATTGTGGTGGGTATCCGCCATGAATATGCCGTCGAGTTGACCATCCAGGCGATCAGCACGATGCGCGCAGCACGCTTGAAGTACAACCATCCGCTGGTTAAAAGCGCCGTGGCGATCATGAAAAAACTGGGCGTGACGCCCTACAGTGAACCCAGCGAATCGGAGTTACCCATTTTTCTCTCACGCGGCATTCCGGCCCTGATGCTGGGCATCTCACATGGCGAGGGGTATCAGCAGGTCGAAGCCAGTATGCAGATCAACCCCATGTTCAAGGGTATTGCGCAAGTGGTTGGTATTCTTCTGGCTATTGACAATGGAGTATGCGATGACACAGCCGTGGATTAAAAATCATACTTTCCATTACTCCCAGTTCAACGATCTGAATCGGCTCGTGGCGCTTAAAACCGCCAAAGGGCTGAAGATTTCATTGTGCCTGCCGACACTCAATGAAGAGAAGACTATTGCCAAGGAGATCGTTATTCTCAAATCGGAGCTCGTTTCGCGCTACCCCTTGCTGGACGAAATTGTAGTCATCGATTCAGGGTCCACTGACAAAACACGCGAGATTGCGCGCTCTTTCGGCGCGGATGTCTATAGAGCCGCGGACATTCTGCCGCATTTGGGGCAGCACACTGGAAAAGGCGAAAACCTCTGGAAAGCGCTGTTCATTACTCAGGGTGATATCATCGTCTACCTGGACGCGGATATCAAAAATATCCATCACCGCTTCGCCTATGGCCTGATCGGGCCGCTGCTGATGGACGACACCATCAAGTTCTCCAAGGCATTCTACGACCGGCCGATCGCCGACGGCCGCGATAAGGTGCGCCCCACAGGCGGCGGGCGGGTTACCGAACTGGTCATCCGTCCAATGTTTTCACTCTTTTTCCCCGAGCTGACCCAGGTGATTCAGCCTCTCTCCGGCGAATACGCCGGCTACCGTCAGATCTTCGAGCGAATCCCCTTTCCAATCGGCTACGGCGTCGAGACCAGCATGATCCTGGATATCTACCAGCAATGGGGGCTGGAAGTGATCGGTCAGGTGGACATGGAAAAACGCGTTCATCGCAATCAGGATACCCAGGCACTGGGCAAAATGGCTTTTGCCATTCTCAAAACCTTTATCGGCCGCAAAAGCGCTTTCGGATTGATCGACCTGAAAACCACTATGTTCGATGAGATCATTCAGTACCGCATGGTCGAAGGGCAGATTGAGCCCGACAAATGCTTGATACCCGTCTTTGAGCGACCGCCGATGATTTCAGTCCCGGAGTACCGCACCAAGTTCAAGCTGAATTAAAAACAGTTCCATCCCCGTTCGGGGAAGTGCTTCGGTGGAGCACAGCCGGCAGTTCTTCGCGAATCGGCCGGTGGTACACTCTTTCCTTTTATGAAACATTTGCGTTTTCAGCGTGTTGCCGCCTGCGCCCGATTCACTATGCGCTTGCCTGCTGGATATGAATATGCTAACCTTGCCACGTTCATGCCGCTGTATTCCCTTGTTCTTACAATTGGAGCCTTTGCGCCGGGATTCGAAGCCCGGACGACAGCTGAGAGGGTGAGGTTGACTATGAAAAGGGCACCAATCACCGCGCCACCGGTTCCCCCCGGTTGCGAAGTCACCCGTGAAGAAAAAGATGAAATTGCGCGGCAGCCCGATATGCCTTCTTCCGCCCTGTCCAAAACTTCCGTTGAGCGCAAGCTGGCGCGAAGTCAACTGATCAACAAACTCAATCACCTCAATTTTCTGGATCAAACGGTCACCATCGTCTTCAAACACCGCAAATATGCCCGCAGCCTCAGCTTAAAAGCACATCCTCTGCCCTGCCACGATGAAAACCTGGCCTGCCGATGGGTGGACAGCGTGGCCGTACCGCAATTGACCGAATCCTATCAATTTGAAAGCCTGTACGTCGAAAAGGGCTTTCAACTGCTTGAAGTCAAACCGGAACTCAACGGCATCGACGCAAACCAGATCCGTTTCATTCTACCGGAGACATGCCATGAGATCAGCGCACGGAAGTTTCACCGCTACCAATCCAGCGATGTCACCGTTTATTTGATTCAGAATGGTGCATTCTACTGCGGCCGGCTTGTCGATTACTGTATCTCTCAGTTCCGCGTGGCCGTGGAGACGTTACCGCCCCAGACATTTCAGTGGCTGGACATCAATGATCCGGTCAATGTGGTTTTCACCAAAGGCGGGATGACCCTTTTCTCCGGAGAATGCCGGATCGTCAAACACGATCACGGACAACACACCCGCCATATCAATTTATCTCCGCTCCGCCAGAATCTGCACCGCTTCAGCCCACGCGAATACCGGAATACGCGGCAGAAATTATCACCTTCGCCGGACGCGGTATTTATCCACCCGCTCTTTGACAAACGGTGCAGCCTCAAAGTTGTCGATATTTCCGGGGCAGGCCTGGCCATCGAGGAAGAAGAGCATATGGCCGTTCTGTTGCCGGGATTGATTTTGCCTGAACTGGAGCTGATCTTCAGCGACGGCACGATTATGCGTTGCATGGCCCAAGTGATTTACAGTCGGCTCCAAGATGCCGCGGTTCGGACGGTGCGTGTTGGACTGGCCATTCTGGACATGGTGGTCGAAGACCATATCCGTTTGTTGGCATTGCTGTACCAGGCCAACGACGCCCGCGCTTACGTCTGCAACCGGGTCGATCTGGATGAACTCTGGGATTTCTTCTTCGAAACGGGATTCATATACCCCCAGAAGTATGAGTTCATTCAGACCAACAAAGCCAAGATCAAGGCCACCTACGAAAAGCTCTACCACATGAGTCCCGGTATCGCTTCGCACTTCACCTACCAGGACAACGGCCGCATTATGGCGCATATGGGCATCATCCGCTTTTATGAAAAGTCCTGGCTGATCCAGCACCACGCCGCTTTGCGCCGGTCCAACAATCGTGGCGGGTTGGCGGTGCTGGGGCAGGTGGGCCGTTTCATCAATGACAGCCATCGTCTTTACTCCATGCATATGGACTATGCCTTCTGCTATTATCGCCCTGACAACAAATTTCCCAACCATGTATTCGGCGGCGCGGCGCGCAATATCAAGAACCCCCAACTCTGCTCGTTGGATCACTTCGCCTACCTGCATTACAAGGGCCTGCAGAATCCAGCGCCTGAACTGCCCG
Source organism: Desulfobacteraceae bacterium UBA2230 (assembly GCA_002348005.1). Next base: position 11,866 of record DDYQ01000223.1, read on the forward strand.
ACAACTGGACGCTCCTGCCTGCCGAGGACAACGATCTGGAAGACCTGCGCACCTTTTACGAAGATTTGTCCGGAGGTCTCATGCTGCAGGCGCTGCATCTGGCTCCCGGACGCACCGATTGCAGCGGGCTGATCGAGAGCTATCGGAAGATGGGGCTGACCCGTGACCGCCATCTCTTCGCATTGCGCCATCGCGAAACCACCTGCGCCGTGATCATGGTCAACCGTGCGGATCTGGGCTTGAACATGTCCGATCTGACCAATTCGATCAAATTCATTGCGCTCAACTCCCAGTACCTGACCGGCGAAATCTTCCGGTTGGCGATCAACGCCCTGTCGCACCTTCTGGAGAACGAAGAAATACCCGTACTGCTTTATCCCCGGACGGCCGCCGCGAAGATGGGGATCGAATTCGAAAAGACGTATTGCCTTTGGATCCATACCATGGAGAACTTGGACCCATATCACAGATTCCTGAAGCGCTTGTTAAAGTTCATTTAGACACGACTACTCTGCAGCGAAACAGAAAACAAGCCATGCTGAAAGAATCCATTACACCCGAGACCCCTCTATACAGCAGTCGTATCATCGATACGTATATCAAGCTTCTCAAGCGCCGTTACAACTTCGTGGACATCGGCGAAGTGCTCGACTACGCCGGCATGAAAGCCTATCAAATCGCCGATCAAGGACATTGGTTCACCCAGACCCAGATCGACCGATTCCATGCCATTCTCCGCGAGAAGACCGGCAACCATTCCATCGCCCGCGAAGCGGGACAATACGCGGCTTCACCCGAGGCTCTGGGAGTCATGCGTCAATATGCTCTGGGCTTGATCGGTCCGGCCAGGGTGTACGAGCGCGTCGGCATGGCCGCATCGCGTCTCACCAAGTCGGCGGATTATGAATCGCGAAAGATTAACGCCAATACGATCGAAATCTCCGTTACCCCCTGTGACGGCGCCCAGGAAAAACCGTTCCAGTGCGAAAACCGTATCGGGTTCTGGGAAGCCATTGCCCGCATGTTCGACACCCGTCTTCCGCGCATCGATCATCCGCAGTGTATTTTTCGCGGCGATAAAAGCTGCCGCTATATTATCACCTGGCAAAACCAGCGATCGGTGACCGCGAAGACAGTCCGTAACATCGCACTGGCGGCAATGCTGATGATCTGCCTGTGCTCTGCAATAATTAATGTGCGGGTGGCGCTGAACACCATCCTGCCCATCTGCGCGTCAGTATTGTTGCTATTGAGCATCAGCGCTGCGCTATGGGAGAAGAAGGAAATAAAAGCGATCCTCTCCGATCTGCAGGATAACTCGACTGAGTTGATGGAACAAATAGAAGCAAACTACAACAATTCGCGGTTGACCAACGAGATCGGTGAAACCATCACCAGCCTGACCAATATCGAGGATGTTCTGAATAAAATCGTTCAACTGTTCCGCAGGCGGCTCAATTACGATCGCTGCCTGATCATGCTGGTCAATCCCCAGGGCACCCGACTGATCTTCAGGGCCGGTTACGGTTATACCGAAGACAAATTGGCGCTGCTGAAAAATTCGGCCTTCCACCTGGACCGACCGGACGGCAAGGGCGTGCTGTTAACGTGTTTCAAGGAGCAAAGACCCTATCTGATCAGCGACATCTCCGACATCGGCCCGCGTCTTTCATCCCGCAGTCTGGCATTTTCGCGGGAGATGGGATGCCAGGCATTTATCTGCTGCCCGATCATATGCGAAGGCAAATCCCTGGGCATACTGGCGGTCGATAATGTCAAATCCAAAAAACCTCTGGTGGAATCGGATCTTAAGCTGCTGCTGGGCCTTTCCCATGTAATCGGTATCAGTGTTCGCAATGTCGAATTGCTGGATGCGCGCAATCGCCAGACACAATCACTTCTCCACACCCTGGCCGCCAGCATCGACGCCCGCGATCCGCTCACAGCCGGGCACTCCTCCAAGGTAACCGAATATTGCATGGGCATCTGCCAGGAATTGAATCTTCCCGGTGAGAGCCGCGAGGCGATACGGGTGTCGGCGCTGCTGCACGATTACGGCAAAATCGGCGTTCCGGATGCGATCCTCAAGAAGCCCGGCCGCCTGACCCGGGCTGAATATGAAATTGTTAAAACACATGCCGCACGGTCGCGGCAAATTCTGGAACAGATCAACTTCACCGATGATCTTTCCACAGTCCCCGAGATCGCCGGCGCTCATCATGAGAAGATTGATGGCAGCGGCTACCCCCTGGGGCTTGCCGGGGATGAAATCCCCATGGGGGCCCGCATCATTGCAGTAGCGGACTTCTTCGAGGCGATCACCGCCAAGCGCCATTACCGGGATCCACTGCCGCTGGAGGTCGCCTTTCGGATGCTGGAAAGGGAGCGCGGTGTGCACCTGGAGGCGCGCTTTGTGGACGCTTTCCGGATTTTTTACGAAAAAGAATATACGATCGGGGCGGAATTCGATCGAAAGCCGCTCAGAATGGTGTCCTGACCGCGGGTGCCGACGGACGGTCACATGGGCTTGCGGCCGCGGCAGGATATAATCGGTGTGTAGGTGAACCGACGCGGGTCTGAGAAGAAGGCTTCAAATTCATGCTTGAATTCTTCATATCCACTGGCATATTGATCGAATTCATAGCCTGAGTGCCGGACGGCGACTTCCATTTTGCGGCTCCAGTTAAACGCATCGTTCTCCTTGAGCTGACCATAAATCAGATGATGCGCGGCCAAGTCCACCTGGATCTCATCGAATCCCAGGTCATACATAAAAGAATACAGTTTGATGCCCACGTGCGGATCGAAATCGGAGACCCGTTCGAGCCGCCGAATGCAGCCCTGCAGGGCCTCGCTCAGCCGGGAGGACATGCCGAAATGATTGAGGCAGTTGAAATCGAGATCGATCAGGCAAAGGATACCGCCCGGTTTGAGGATCTGCGAAAGGCCGCGTACGATCTCGAATGCCCGGCTGCGGTAGTGCTCCAGCAGAAAACGAACCCAGATCAGATCGAACGTACCCAGGTCGCTTAATTCTTTGGTGGCGTCCCGACAGAGGAAGGTCAACCCTTCTCCGCCGTAATTTTTGCGGGCATAGGCGACCCGCGCGGCGGATATGTCGATTCCAACGGCGCTGCCGCCGGGCTGAGTCATCTCAAACAGAACCCGGGTCGTCTTGCCGGAACCGAACCCGATATCCGCCACATGCATGGCAGGTCCGATTCCGGCCCAGGCTGCCTGGGCACGCACCACTTCCGGGTCGGTTTTGCGCTCCAGACGCTCGATCTCCTGATCGTGCTCCATCAAGTAGGCTTGCTGAGTCATAGTTTCCCGTTGTTCGATGCAGCCGCCGCCTTGCCCCGGGAGCGTACTTCTTCGCCTGGCAATCAAGCGCCTGTCTTCGATAAAAAAATCTCGCGGCACCCCGGCGCCAACCCTCGCCCTTGCTGCACGCGCAGGGGGCGACGTTCAGCATGCGGTCGGCCAGATGCTGAATGGCAGCGATGGGTTCCTATTCTGCCCGGCTCCGCCTAGCGTTGCGAAAAGAACGCTTCACCGCCGAAACACCGATCCCGCAATTTTTCGGGATTGCACATGGCGGCGTTCCTTTCTATTGCATCATCTGCATCGGACGGATAAAACCCGGTTCAAGAAGAGCACCGCGCCGGTGAATTTACCAAAGCGTTATTTCATCGAAGCGCAGCAACTTGTCAAGGACGATTAAACAATTTTAATCCGCTGAAACTCCCTCGGGTGTACAATCTTTTATATGGCAGCCATGAACCCGTTCACCTTCCAGCCCATCGGTCAAATCCGCTCCTGCTTCACCCAGAAATTCGGCATCCCCCGTCAACCCGGTCTGGTGCCCGAGGCCACCGCCGTTCTTGAGATCCACCCACCCTTTCACGATCCGGAAGGTTTCCGTGGTCTGGAAGGCTTTTCGCATATCTGGATTCTCTTCGTATTCCACGCCTGCGCGTCCGCAAAGCGGCGAACAACCGTCCGTCCGCCGCGCTTGGGGGGTAATCGGCGCTTGGGTATCTTTGCAACCCGTTCAGGATTCAGACCCAACCCGATCGGTCAGTCGGTTGTGGAAATGACGGGTCTAGAAGCCCGCAGAGATATGTTCGTGCTTTATCTGAAGGGGATCGATCTTCTGGACAGGACGCCGGTACTGGACATCAAACCCTACCTGCCGTATGCCGACTGCCTGCCCCGGGCAGCGGCCGGCTACGCCCGGCAGCCGCCTGCGACTGCCCCGGTAATCTTCAGTGAACAGGCCGCGCAGGCCTGCCGGCAGCTGGAGTCGCAATATCCCGAGTTGCGCCGCCTGATCGGCGCCCTTCTGGCCCAGGATCCGCGGCCGGCCTATCGCAGCGCCGACGCTGCGGAATACGGAATGCAGTTGTGGGATTTGAATGTCCGCTTTAAAATGCTGCCCGATTGCATTGCCGTGCAATCGGTCGGGCCGTGTGCAGGCCCTGCATCCCCGTGCCAGACTCATCCCGGCGGGGAGTAGGATATCCGGTAGATGGCGCCGTTTTGATCGTCCGATACCAGGAGACTGCCGTCCTCCATCAGCTCCACGTCGACCGGCCGGCCCCAACTGATGTCGCCGATCAACCAGCCCTGGGCAAAAGGCTCGTAACTGACCGCCCGATCACCCTGCAACCGGACCAGCGTGACCCGGTAACCGATCTTGGAGCTGCGGTTCCAGGAGCCGTGTTCGGCGATGAAAATCTGCCCCTGATAGGTCGTCGGAAACATGCGGCCGGTATAAAAGCGCATTCCCAGTGCGGCCACGTGGGGGCCCAGGTTTATGGCCGGCGGCGTGGTTCGGGCACAATCGCCGGGACTGCCGAATTCGGGATCGACGATGGCAACGCCGTGGCAATTCGGATATCCGAAGTGCATGCCCGGTTCAGGGGCATAGTTCAGTTCATCCGGCGGCTGATCGTCTCCCAGCCAGTCGCGGCCGTTGTCAGTGAACCACAGCTTTCCGGTCTCGGGATGCCAGTCGAAGCCCACCGTATTGCGCACGCCCCCGGCCACGATCTCCATTTCGCTGCCGTCCCGGTTGATGCGAGTTATCGTGGCGAAGACCGGGTCGTCAGACTGGCAGATATTGCACGGCGCCCCCACCGGCACATAGAGCCTTCCGTCCGGGCCGAAGCGTATAAATTTCCAACCATGGCTGCGTTCCTGAGGGTAGCGGTCAAAAACCACTTCGGGAGCAGGCGGTTTTTCCAGGTTGGCTTCAATACGGCGATAGCGCAGGACACGTGATATTTCGGCCACGTAGAGATCCCCGTCCCAAAGGGCCACACCATTGGGCATCGTGAGCCCCTCGGCGATGGTGACCACCCGATCGGCGCGCCGGTCGCCGTCCTGATCCAGCACGGCATAGACCCGGCCGCTTTTGCGTGTTCCGACAAAGAGCACTCCGGAGGGACTCAAAGCCATCGAGCGCGCCTCAGGAACATCCTCGGCGTAAAGATCAATTTTAAATCCAGGCGGCAGTTCGATGCTCTTGAGCATCAGCTTGGTTTTAAAATCAGCGTGGGCTGGCAGAGCACCCGTCAAGAACACTCCCAAAAGGCAAACTGCGATCCAGTGTCGTTTTCGCATGTCCTGACCCTTTCCGTGTTTTCAGAGCACTAAGCCGGGCCGGAGGCGACAGAGATTATAATTTGCGCCGACCCTTGACGGCATAATGGCAGCAGAATAATAACCAGGTAGCAGCGTGTCAAAACGGAACGCTTGTATACCCATTCAGGTTAAAAGGATAGACCCGGTGACCCCACAAGACACCGAAACCATTCGAGCCTGGTCGGCGACGGTACAAAGCCCGGTGCGCATCACGCTGATACCGGCCAAAGACGACCCGGCGAGCGCGCATTTCTCCCGGTTCTGCGATCAACTGAAGACTTTACTTCCCGACCTGACGATCAAACGGGAGAGCGATGCACCGTTTCCGGGACCGGCATTCCTGATGGGCCGGAATGCCAACATCGTCTACCGCGCCATACCAGAGAAGCTCGAATTGCCACCCTTTCTGGAAGCGTTGGGCGCGGCCGGAAATGATCCGTCCGCACCGGATATTGCGGCCCAAGTGGCATCGATCGAATTGCCGCTGCTGCTGACTCTGTACATCTCGCCGCATTGCCCGCACTGCCCGCATGCCGTGCGCCGGTTTTTTCATCTGGCTTCCCTGGCGTCCAAAATCCGCCTTACCGTCATCGACGGCCTTCTGTTCGAAGCCCAGGCCCAGACCGACCGCATCCGATCGGTGCCGACTCTGATTCTGGACGGCCAGTTTCGCTGGAGCGGTCAGATCGACATCCGCGAGGTTCTGGATACGGCCGTTCATCGCGACCCCGTCCGCATTTCAGCCCTCTCGTTGCGCCAACTGCTGGAGGAGGGCGGCGCGGCGCAGGCGGCGCAGGTGATGATCGAAAACAACGCCCTATTCCCCGCCCTTTTAGAACTGCTGGTCGATTCACGCTGGTCGGTGCGTCTTGGAGCCATGGTGACCGTTGAGTATCTGGTGGAGTCGGCGCCTGACCTGGCCGCCGGCATGCTCGAACCCCTGTGGGAGCGTTTCGATGCACTTGACAGCCAGGTTCAGGGCGATGTGGTGCATGTGTTCGGACAGATCGAAACACCGATCGCCAGGCAGTACCTGGAACGGGTCGTTCAAGGACCGTATGACGGCGAGGTGCGGCAGGCAGCGGCCGAGGCAATGCAATCCCGGCAGGAGTAATCGTTGGATCGGTCTGGCCTATTCCACGGCAGTCGGGTCCGGCAGGGCCGGTGGATCGGCTTCGGCCACCTCCACGATGCGCGCGGGCAGCTCCTTGCCCGCTTTCACACCCATTGCCTTCAGTTCCTGACTGCGCCGCACCAGGTTGCCGCGGCCGGTCGCCAGGCGGTCAAAGGCGCTGCGGTAAGCGGCCTTGGCTTTATCGAGCTGATGGCCGATCTCCTCCAGGGCGCCGATGAAGCCCACAAATTTATCATACAGCGCTCCCCCTTTTTTGGCGATCTCCAGAGCATAACGGTTCTGGTATTCGTAGCGCCAGATGTTCTGGATCGTGCGCAGCGTCACCAGCAGGGTTGAGGGGCTGACCAGCATAATATTCTTCTCGAAGGCTTCGCCGAAGATGCCGCCGTCCTTTTCCACGGCGGCCAGAAACGCGGCTTCCACAGGAATGAACATCAACACGAAATCGAGACTGCGCACCCCTTCGAGGTCCTGGTAGTCTTTGGCCGCCAGTTGTCGCAAATGCGTCCGCAGCGCCTCTACATGCGCCCGTAAGGCCGCTTCCTTCTCAGCCGGGTCCTCGCTGTTGAAAAAGGCTTCGTAATCCCGCAGCGACACCTTGGCATCGATGATCACATCCTTGCCCTCGGGAAGGCGCACAATCACATCCGGCTGGTAGCGCCTGCCCTGCGGATCGGCACAGCTCACCTGAACCTCGTATTCGCGACCCCTCTGCAGTCCGGAGGCCTCCAAAACACGTTCCAGCACGACTTCGCCCCAATTGCCGCGCGTTTTGCTGTCCCCTTTCAGCGCCCGCGTAAGGTTCAGCGCTTCCCTGCCGATGCGCTGGTTCAACTCCTTCAGGTGATTGATCTCGGCCTGCAGGGCGGCCCGATCGCGCGCCTCTTTATCATAAACATCTTCCACGCGCTTTTTGAAATCGCCGAGCTGTTCGCGCAGCGGGCTGATGAGTTGATCGATGCTGGCGCGGTTTTGTTTGCTAAACGTGTTGCTCTTTTCCTCGAAGATGCGCTGCGCCAGATGCTGGAACTCGTGCTTGAGCTGTTCGCGTGCATTACTGAGCAACGCAATTTTCTCTGCGGATTGCTTGCTCTGTTCGGCCAGGGAGGTCTTCAGTCCAGTCAAATCAGCATGGTACTGGCCGGCCTGGCGTTGACTTTCCTGCAGCTTGGCGCGCAGGTGTTCGTTTTCGGTTTCGGCTTTCTGCAGATATTTTGATTTTTCCAACGCCTGCGCCAGAGCAGCCGATTCCCGGCGCAAGTCGCCCTGAAGTTGAACGATCTGATTTCGGCAATCCCCGAGTTCCCTTTCCAACCGGGCGATGCCCTGCACGCGGGTTTCAAGCGCTGCCCGATTTGCAGCGGTTTCCGAATAGCGCGCCTGCCACAACTGCACCTCCTGGACCGCCCGGGTATGGCGCGCCTGCCAGTCGGAAAGCGACGCTTGCTGGGAATCGATCTGCTGCCGCAGCAGACCTGCTTCGGACTGCGCGGCGGCCGATTGTTCGTTCAGCCGGACCACCAGACGGATGCGTATCCAGAAGAACGCGACAAGGCCGGTGATCAATACCCCCAGGCCCGCAGCGAACAGATGGGCAGCGTAACGTTGTAAAAAGTCGAACACAGTCGGATCTTCCTTTTTTGAATCCGTTTCGTTGCCGGACGGCGCCTTGCTATGGCTTGCACATACCGGCAAACGGCCTCTAAAGCAATGCCCGAGTGAGCGGCGGACCGTCCGCGGCCCCGGACCGGCCGGCAGCCGGGAAAAAGCAAAAAAAACTCGCGCGTTGGATCCGGCTGTGCTATACGGCAGCGGAAGTAATGACCTGGATCGAACGATAGCGGTCGACACGGCAGGTGCGTTGCCCTCGCCGGCCGCAACCGCTACCGTTCCCGCCGACGCCGATCGTCTGTCACCCGATTCAGACCTGCCCGGCATGATGCAGTGCGCCTTGTGGCGATGAAGCCGATTTAAAAATCAATTTGAGTTCATAGCCGGCTATATCTGTTGACAAAAAAAACACCTCTATATTAAGGTGAGGCCTTAATTTGAAGTGCGTGCAAGCATAAGTTTTAATCTTTTGAAATAATTTAAAAATCAATTATGCGCAAAGTCGACGGTCACGCCCGCGCGGCGGGAAGCGTCGAGCCATGCACGTCTAGAATTTCGTACTCACTGGAGTGGTATTGTTGAAAAAGGATATGGATCGGCTATCCCGGCACGCTGAAACGTCCATCCGAAGGACCGTCTCTATTTATCCTCACAGCTTATCTACCGTCGTAGATTTCAGAATAAAACTGGGAAAGGAGGTTGATTGCCCTCTCAAAGCGTTTTTCTCGGAATTGCCTACATTAACCGGTATACGATAAGGAGGTAACTTTGGCTTTCGAATTCTACAAAGAGAGTTATACCGGCAGCGTTCACGCGGTAACCCTTGGAAAAGGGGATAAGGCCGTGACCGTTGGCGGTGAGACCTGTTATCCGTTCTATTCCTTTGAAGGCGCCATGCCGAATAAACCGCGCATCGCCATGGAAATCTGGGACATGACACCCGAAGACTGGGCACCGGCCGCACTCGAGCCTTTCAAGGACGTCATCAAAGATCCGGCCGCCTGGGCCAAAAAGTGCGTCGATGATTATGGCGCCGAAATGATTGTGCTGCAGTTGAAGAGCACCGATCCCAACGGCCTGAACGCCGCTCCCAAGGATGCCTCGGCCACAGTGAAGAAAGTGCTCGGCGCCATTCAGGTCCCTCTGATCATCTGGGGCTGCGGCAATCCGCAGAAGGACGAAGCCGTTCTCAAGCAATTGGCCGAAGACCACCAAGGCGCCAACCTGATCATGGGGCCAGTGGAAGACAAAAACCACAAAGGCATCGGGGCGGCGGCCATGGCCTACGGCCACACCCTGATTTCGTCCTCGCCCATCGATGTCAACCTGGCCAAGCAGGTCAACA
>DDYQ01000220.1 GCA_002348005.1 Desulfobacteraceae bacterium UBA2230
GGGCCGCATGGGCGACCGGGTGGCGAAAACGCCGGTCAGCGGATTGGCCGGGTTCTTTCGGGGGTGAACCTGCAGGGTGCGCCGCAGCTCCGGCGTATCGTTCTCATGGAACCAGTAGTAGACCTCGATGTGCGAAAACTGCTCGATTCCCAGCAGGCCGTCGCGCAGTGCCGGTTCGATATCGATCCAGACCGCACCCTCATCCTTGCCGACGGTGCCGATCGGGTCGATGATGATCGCTTGAAAGGTCATCGGTGTCCTCCTTTTTCGAACCATTTGGGCATGGAAGCTATGCACATCATATCGATTCGGGGGTGTAAAGCAATTTCTATCGATTTGCGGTTCACCCCGCCGCGCCCTGAACCCGGGCGACAGGGGCCGGACCGCCGGGAGGGATGGATCGATTTTCAGGATCGCAGCGGAATTTCCCGCCTTCAATTTTCGGCTGCGATCGTTCAGTGCCGCTGCCCGGCGGGGCGGGGCGTACCCCGGGAACTTCTCCATCCGCAAGCCAGCTAACTTATTAAACTTTTGAAACAGTTGACAACTAAAGCCAGGTGGTCAATATTCATGGACCACGATTCGTTTCTCATTCCGGCCACGTTCAGCGCCGTTCAGAGGATCATGGGAATGGGCCACGTTTTTGATTTTCAGGATGCCTGTGCTTACGCCAATTGGGTCACCGAGCATCGCAACCAATGGGCAGCGGCGCTGGAATGCGAGTTGATGCTCAACCTGCTCAAGCCCAACCGCGGCGAATCGGTGCTCAACATCGGGTGCGGCACGGGGGCCAGCACGCTGCCCCTCCTGCAGATGGGGTTGAATGTAACGGGTATCGATCCCAGTCCCTACATGCTCGATATCGCGGGAAAAACCCTCGGCCAGCGGGTGGACCTGTACCGCGGGTTCGCCGAAGATCTTCCCTTCGACGACAATTCCTTCAATCACGCCGCTTTTTTCATCAGCCTGGAGTTCGTAGAAAACCCGGCCAAGGCGATCGCCGAGGCCTGTCGGGTGGCCAAAGACCGCGTGTTCATCGGCTTCATCAACCGGTACGCCATCAAAAGCATCCAGTTGCGCGTCAAGGGGCTGTTCAGCAGTTCGATATACGACCATGCCCGCTTTTTCAGCGTGTGGGAGTTGAAAAGCCTGGTGCGCATCACGGCCGGGCCTTATCCGGTTTCCTGGCGCACCGTATGCCAGGTGCCCAATGCCAGCACGCGCGTCATGCGCCACATCGAAAAATCGCGTCTGATCCAGCGCTGCCCCTTCGGCACCTTCGGCGGCATCGTACTTTCCCTGGTGCCGCGCTTCCGTACGCGGCCTCTGGCCCTGCGCTATACGGAGGGCCGCCATGCGCTGATCGGCGGTTCGCTGCCCGCCCGGCCGTGCGATGCGGCCTCTCACCGCGTCGATCCAGGGCTGCGTGCCGCGTAGGGGCGGTCGGTATCGCGCGCACCTGCCCGGGCCCGGGCAGGAGGGAGGTGTTGTTTGGAAGCTTATCTTTACGAGCAACTGGACGACCGTCGCGTGCGCTGCTTTCTGTGCGCCCACGGCTGCGTCATTTCCGAGGGCCGGCGGGGCATCTGCGGCGTGCGGCAGAACGAGTCGGGCGTCCTGAAGTCGCTGGTGTACGGCCGGGTGGTGGCCCGCAACGTCGATCCCATCGAGAAAAAGCCGATCTTCCACCTGCTGCCGGGCAGCCGTTCCTACTCGATTGCCACGGTGGGCTGCAATTTCAGCTGCCGCTTCTGCCAGAATGCGGACATCGCCCAGATGCCGGGGGACTATCAGGGCAAGATCGTCGGAACCCCGGTCACCCCGGAAGAGGTGGTCGAGGATGCCCGCCGGCAGGGCTGCCGCTCCATCGCCTATACCTATACCGAGCCGACCATCTTCTTCGAATTCGCCCTGCATACCGCACAGCGCGCCAGGGATGCAGGCCTGAAGAATATTTTCGTCACCAACGGCTACATGAGCGCGGCGGCGCTGGACATGGCGGCGCCCTGTCTGGATGCCGCCAACGTGGATCTGAAGGCCTTCAGCGAAGACTTTTACAAGAAGCAGTGCGGTGCGCGTCTCGCGCCGGTCAAGGATACCCTGCGCAGGATGAAGGCGCTGGGCGTGCTGGTCGAGATCACCACGCTCATCATCCCGGGGCTGAACGACGACCCGGACGAACTCGGCGCGCTGGCCGGTTTCATCGTCACCGAACTGGGCCCCGAGACACCCTGGCACATCAGCCGGTTTCACCCCACCTACAAGCTGATCGACCGGCCCTCCACACCGCTGACCACGCTGCAGCAGGCCGGCGCCATCGGGCAGGCGGCCGGGCTGCGCTACATCTACCTGGGCAACGTGCACGGCACCGAAGGCGAGAACACCCACTGCCACGGGTGCGGGCAGGTGCTCATCCAGCGCCGGGGGTTCGCGATCCTCGAAAACCGCGTGCGCAACGGGGGCTGCCCCGACTGCGGAACCGAGGTGTACGGCATCGGCATGTCGGCGGGCAACCGCGCCTGATCCGCTTCAGCCGGTACGGCACCCTGGAGCGCGGGCGCCCGCCCTGCCGCCGCGGCGCCCGGATCCCGTAACCCGCGGTTCACTTCATGCGTGAAAGAATGTCGAACAGCTCGCCTTCCAGCTTGAGCGGCTTGAGGGCCTGGTTGTCCAGGATCACAAAGGTGATCCGGGCATCGGCCACCACCGTTTCGGTGCCTTTGAGCCTCACGGTCTGTTCGATCACGGCGCTGTGGGAGGAGATCGCATGCAGGGCGGTTTCGATGCGCAGCACATCGTCCATGTACGCCGCCCGCCGGTAGTTGATGTTGATGTTCACGATCACGAACAGAAATCCCCTCTCCATGAACCCCTTGAGATCGATGCGCTCTTCTAAAATGGACCAGCGGGCCTCTTCCAGAAACTCCAGGTAGCGGGCGTTGTTGACATGCCCGTAGCCGTCCAGATGGTAGCCCCGGATCTTAATGTCGATGGTATGCGGCATTGTTGTCCTCGTCGCGATGATGAGTGTCATCCCGCCCGCCCCGTGCCAGCCGATCGTAGGCCGCGGCCTCTTCCAGGCGGCCGCGCTTGCGGCAGCCGCCCGCGTAAATGCGGCACTTGGCCTCCAGCACGGCCCGGGCGGCCCGTTCCTGGGCCGCTGAAAGGCATCCGCGGGAGATGATGTCGCGCAGCGCGCGAATGCGGAACTTGTCCAGTTCGGGCATGCGCGAGAGTTGGTCCGCATGGCCGCCGCGCTTGACGATCAGGGGCCTTTCGATCAGGTGCACCGGGTATTTCCAGGCGATGCGCAGCCACAGATCGTAATCCTCGCATGCCGGCAGGCGTTCGTCGAACAGGCCCACTTCATCCAGCAAGGTTTTCTTCATCATCACCGCGGAGGGGCTGACCAGGCACAGCGGCAGCGTTTTTTCAAAGATCCAGCCGCCGGACTTGCGATGGCGCCGTCCGGGGTTGACCCTGACGCCGTTGCGCACCCAGATTTCTTCGGTCTGGCAGATCAGGGCCGCGGGGTGCGCCTGGAAGAAATCGACCTGGGCGGCCAGTTTTCCCGGCAGCCAGTAATCGTCGGAGTCCAGCAGCGCGAGCAGCCCGCCGCGGGCCGCCCGGATGCCCGCATTGCGCGCCGCGCTGACGCCGCGGTTGGCCTGCCGCAGGATGCGGATCCGCTCGCCGTAGCTTCGCAGCACGGCCGGCGTGTCGTCCGTGGAACCATCGTCCACCACGATCAGTTCGAAAGCCGCGCCGTCCTGCGCCAGCACCGAATCGACGGCCTGCTTCACGAACTGCCGGCGGTTGCAGGTCGGCAGTACGACCGAAACCAGAGGACCCGCGGTGTCTGTCGGCACAGGGTCGGAGGGGCGGGGCGCTGTCGGGGATGCTTTCAAAAAAAAGGGCTCCCGTTGAAAAAACCTTGTTGATCCCGATTTCGGGATTATTCATGTAGCTCTGTACATGGATTCGGTGAAAACTTCTATCCCGATTCCGAATGATCCGCACGCTTCGATAACCGGCCGATCCGGCTTCAACCCGCCCCTGCGCCTCGCAAAGGCTTCGAGGCGGCTGGTATTTGTTTTGGCGCACCTGGTTTGCCTTTGACACCATCACCACCGGACAACAGGAGCCTGCCCATGAAAGAAGCGGTCCATGCGCGTCGGATGCGTGAAGAGAACTGGCACGTTCTGGAGGAACAGGAGGTCCGCCGGGAGCTCGCGAGCCGCCCGGAGGGCCTGGAGGCGGCGGAGGCGGCCGAGCGCCTCCAATTTTACGGTCCGAATGCCCTGCCCGTCAAACCGCCGCCGAGCCTGTGGGCCATTCTGCTGCACCAGGTGCGAAACCCCTTGATCTTCATTCTGGTGGCCGCCGCCATCGCCTCCCTGGCCATCGGCGAAGCCGCCGATGCCGTCTTCATCCTGATCGTCATCGCGCTGAACAGCGGGCTGGGGGCCTACCAGGAGTATAATGCCGAAAGGAGCGCGGCCAGCCTCCAGCAGCTGCTGAAGATTGCGGCCCGGGTGCGGCGCGGCGGAGTGGAACGCGAACTTCCCGCCGAGGAGGTGGTGCCCGGCGATATCGTGCTCCTGGAGTCGGGCAGGAAGGTGCCGGCCGACCTGCGCCTGCTCCAGGTCCAAAACCTCGCGGCGGACGAGAGTTTTTTAACCGGCGAATCGATGGCCGCCGTGAAGGGGACCGGATCCCTGCCCGCCGAGACCGGCATCGGCGACCGCCGGAACATGGTGTTTGCCGGATCGACCGTCACCTCCGGGCGGGGCGTCGGAATCACCGTCGGCACCGGGGTGCAGACCCAGGTCGGCATCATCGCCGAAACTGTGACCCAGTCCGAAAGCGGCAAGCCGCCCCTTGTGGTGCGCATGGAAAAATTCGTCAAGCATGTCAGCATCCTGGTGCTGCTGATCAGCGCCGGCCTGGCGGTGCTGCTGCGCTTTCAGGGCTACGAGGTCACGGCCATTTTCTTTTTCGTAGTGGCCCTGGCCGTATCGGCCATTCCCGAGGGGCTGCCGGTGGCCCTGACGGTGGTGCTTTCGATCGCCACCAAACGGATGTCGGCGCGCAACGTGATCGTGCGCCGGCTCACGGCCGTGGAGAGCCTGGGCAGCTGCACGGTGATCGCCAGCGACAAGACCGGCACCTTGACGGTGAACCAGCAGACGGCGCGCAGGATTGTGCTTCCGGAGGGGCGCACGTTCACCCTTTCGGGCGAGGGGTACAACGGCGAGGGGGAGGTGCTGGCCGCGGGGGGCGCCGCCCTGACCCCAGCGGCGCGTGATCGCCTGCAGAAAGCCGCCGTCATCGCCACTTTGGCCAACGAGGGGGCGCTGGTCCGGGAAGCGGACGGCTGGACGCACCGCGGCGATGCCATGGACGTGGCCTTTCTGGCGGCGGCCTGCAAGCTGGGTCTGGACCCCGAGGAGGTTAAACGCCGATTCCCGCTCACGGGCGAAATCCCCTATGAATCGGAACGCAAATTCTCGGCCGCCTTTTATGAAGACCAGGGTGCGCGGCAGGTGGCGGCCAAAGGGGCCGTGGAAACGATCCTGGATTTCTGCGATCGAATGGAACAGGAGGGCGGCCCGACCGCTCTCGAGCGGGAAGGCGTCGAACGCCTGGCGGAGGCCATGGCCCAGGAAGGATTGCGCGTCCTGGCCGTTGCCGGCGGCGCGGCGGCCCCCCACCACGGACCGGAGAGTTCGACGCTCTCGGGTCTGGTGCTCCACGGGCTGATCGGGTTCCTGGACCCGCTGCGGCCCGAAGTCGCCGGGTCGGTGAAAACATGCGACCGGGCGGGCATCAAGGTCATCATGATTACCGGAGACCATCCCGCCACGGCCGGCGCCATTGCCGGGGAGCTGGGCCTGGCGGGCAAAGCGGAACCGGTGGTGACCGGCGGTGAGCTGACTGCGGCCGGCACCCCCGACAGCCCGGCGTTCGAAAAGCGGGTCATGGGCACCCATGTGTTTGCCCGGGTCTCCCCGAGCCAGAAGCTCGAAATCGTGGACGTCCTGATCCGCCGGGGCGAATTCGTGGCCGTGACCGGCGACGGGGTCAACGACGCCCCCGCGCTCAAAGGCGCCGACATCGGCGTCGCCATGGGCAAGTCGGGCACGGAAGTCACCAAGCAGGCCTCGGACATGATCATCACCGACGACAACTTCGCCTCGATCGTCGCCGCCGTGGAGGAGGGCCGGGGCATCTACGACAACATCCGCAAGACGCTCCAGTACCTGCTGGCAGGCAACAGCGCGGAGCTCTTGCTCATGTTCGCAGGTGTGCTCTTGGGCCTCCCGGCGCCGCTCATGCCCATTCACCTGCTGTGGATCAATCTTGTCACGGATGGCCTGCCCGCGCTGTGCCTGGCCACCGACCGCATCGACTCGGATGTGATGGCGCGCAATCCTCGGCCCCGTTCGGAAAGCATCACGGATGCCAAATTCGTGCGTTCCATGGTTTTTACAGGGTTCCTTACGGCGGGCGTCGCCTTTGCGGTGTATTATTACGGCTTGCAGACTGGAACCACGGAAAGCGCCCGTTCAGCCGCTTTCGCGGTGCTGGTTTTCGCCGAGTTGCTGCGCTCCTTCGGTGCCCGCAGCGAGACGAAACCGATCTGGCGCATTCCCTTTTTCTCGAACCGCCCTCTGATCATCGTGGTCGCCATATCCTTTGGCTTGCAAATCTGGAGTCAGCATAACGAGACGTTTGGCCGTTTCCTGAAGTCGTCATACCTGCCGCTGACGGATTCTCTCCTGATTTTCGGCCTGGCCTTCATTCCGCTGCTGGCTCTGGAAATGGTGAAAGTGGTGCGGCAGACCGCTGCGGCAGGGAAGAATCGGACATCTCCCTGATCAAGCAACCACAGGCTGCGGCGCTGTCACATGCAACACAAATTGCCTGCGCACTTCACAAATTGTGAGGTGGCTGGTCGAAGGCTTTGTCCACGGTCCAGACCTCCCATACTTTGCCGACCAGGCTGGGACCGGGGCTGAGGACCGGCTTGCCCGGCTTCCAGCCCGAAGGCGTGGCCTTGGTGCCCTTGCTCTCGCGCACCAGCTGGAAGGCCTGGATCTGGCGCAGGGTTTCGTTCACGTTGCGGCCCACCGGCGGAGTCAGAACCTCATAGGCCTGCACGTTTCCGTCCGGATCGATGAGGAAACGGCCGCGCACATCCACGCCGC